>NZ_JAQIBL010000125.1 GCF_027859075.1 Oceanispirochaeta sp.
AGAGGTATACACAATCTGCTTCAATTGAGCCACATAACCCTCTCTTCCCAGGGGGTTGAAACGAAAGGCTTCATTGAAATTCAGATAGGCCGTTCCTGACTCAATGCGGGCTGAGAGCAGCCTTGATCCCTCGGGGATGAGGGTGAGAGACCCCTTATTGATCTCATCGGTTCCAGGACCGCTGATGAGGGAATCCACGGTTTGAGCCAGGGGTGAATTATTAAAATCAATCTTTCGAGTGACACTTTTTAAGGAAATTTGACCCTCTGCATTTACTTTCACAAAATAGATCCTGGCTTCCCGGGTCTGGTTGTTCGCCGGAGGATTGCCTTTTTCATCGTCACCAGCAGGCGTTTCAGCAGGTAATATTTCTGAGGGTATGACAGGTTCCTGAACTTCCGCTTCTTCCGGTTCAAGGCGGACGATCACTGCACCGTCGCTGCTGCCCTGTGATGATTTTGACTGCCAGAGCTGGATTCTTCCGGGTTGAAAGAAAAAGAGGACCAGAGCCAGAAGACACAGGCAGATAATGGATAAGAGGACAATCATAAGAATCTGTGGCAGTTGACCCTTCTCTGGAGCTGACTTTTGCGGGACGGGTTTCCCATTACTCCGGGCCGGGGAGGATGCCCGCACCTCTCGCTGTCTCACCGGGGAACTGGGTGAGGAAGGTTTCAATTTCTTATATTTATTTACAGGATTTTGATTCTTGCTCATACTCACATATTATCGGGCTATAGTTGCTGTCTGCCAAGGGAAAAGAGTCCTCTTTGAGCAAGTTTGACTATCTCCAGAAAGTTGCTTATTATTGACTTGATGAAAGAATTTCATGGAATATCAGCATCTCCCGGTATCGTTATCTCAAAGGCATTTCTTTACAATGAAGAGAGTTTTTCTGTACCCCGTTATTCAATTGAGCCGGGAGACACCGAGGGTGAGCTGATAAGATATCATAAAGCCATCCAGGCTGCATCGGATGAATTGTCAGATTTAAAAAAGAAAATCACAAGAGAGTACAGTCAGGAAGAAGCCCGCTTCCTCGATTCTCATATCCTTATGCTTCATGACCCCATGTTTAAAGATCAGGTTTTTGAAAAACTGGAAAAAGAACTGATTAATATAGAGTGGATTGTGCAAAGTGTTATTCAGGATTATGTGGAAAAGTTAAATAACTCGAGAGATGTTTACTTAAAAGAACGATCCATGGATATGGATGATGTTTCCAAGAGGATTATTAGTAATCTCCTTATGAGGAAGAGAAAGTCCCTGGCCGATCTTGAAATGGAAGTTATCGTGGTCACACCGGATCTCCTGCCTTCAGATACTCTTTTGATGAACAAATGGATGGTCAAGGGAATTGTGATGGATGCGGGAGGCAGAACATCACACACTGCTATTCTGGCCCGTTCCTTCGGGATACCTGCCATTCTGGGACTCCGGCATATCACTGGTGAAGTCAGAGATGGTGATGTCCTGATCATTGATGGACTCAAAGGCATTGTCTTTGTTAATCCCGATGAGGAGACACTTAAAAGATATAAAAAGAAAAAGCAGGAATACCTCAAGCGGGAATCAGAACTTTTTAATCTCGGGAATCTTCCCTCGGAAACAAGAGACGGTAAGCTCATTTCTTTAAAGGCGAATATTGAGGTGGCAGAAGAACTGGATTCGGTTCATGCCTATAATGCTGCCGGAATCGGATTGTTCCGGAGTGAGTTTCTTGTGATGCAGTCTGGCCAGGAGAAGGATGAGGAACTTCAGTTCTCAGCTTATAAAAAAGTTCTGGAAGGGATGAACGGACTGCCTGTGACCATCCGGACACTGGATGTGGGCGGTGATAAGCTGATTAATGAAATCGCCCAGAAAAATGAAAAGAATCCTCTCCTGGGATGGAGAGCCATTCGTTTTTGTCTTGAGAGTATTGATATTTTTAAAATTCAGCTTCGGGCCATCCTCAGAGCCTCTGTCTTCGGATCTGTTAAAATAATGTTTCCCATGATCTCAGGAATTGAAGAGTTTGAGAAAGCCTTGAAGGTATTAAAGTCTGTAAAAAAAGAACTGACCGCCGAAGGGATTGCTTTTGCTGATGAAATTCCTGTAGGATGCATGATCGAAGTTCCTTCTGCGGCCTTGACTTCAGATATCCTGGCCAGGAAAGCGGATTTCTTTTCAATCGGGACAAATGATTTAATTCAATATACCATCGCAGTGGACCGGGGTAATGAAAAAATTACCAGCATGTATGAGCCCTTCCACCCGGCAGTTCTCAGGCTGATCAGGATCGTAGTAGAAAATGCTCATAATGCCGGAATCCCCGTTGGGATGTGCGGTGAGATGGCGGGTGATCCTCTGGCGGCAGTGATTCTATTGGGTCTGGGATTGGATGAACTGAGTATGAGTGCATTCAGTATTCCTGAAATTAAGCGTATTATTCGCTCCACCACCATACTGGAGTCTGAGGAATTTCTCGGAACCCTGATGGATATGAAAAGTTTTATTGATATTGACCGTTATGTTCGAGAGTGGATGGAGGAAAAATTTGAATTTATCACAGGATAGGGTGGACCGGTTGCCCAGAGTTGTTATAGCCGGAAGACCCAATGTGGGAAAATCTACTCTGTTCAACAGGATTATTAAGAAAAGAAAAGCCATTACAGACCCTACACCCGGAGTGACGAGAGATATTATTCAGGAACGCTGTTTTATCCGGGATCAGGAAGTCATGCTTATGGACACGGGTGGCTTCAAGCTGGAGAGAGACGACAGCTTTGATGAACTGGTGGCCCAGAAATCACTGCAGATGCTGAAAGAGGGTGATCTGATCCTTTTCGTCATGGATGTAAACGATATTACCAGTGAGGATGAAACTTTTATTGAAAGCCTCAGGGCACACCAGGAAAAAGTACTCCTTGTTGTCAACAAAGTAGATCATCCAGATAAAGAAAATGAGATCTGGAATCTTTATTCTCTGGGATTTCAAAATATCATCGGGGTCTCTGCCACCCACGGCTGGAATCTGGATGCCTTTAATGAAAAAATTATCTCTATGATAGACTTTTCTCTTTTTAATGGCGCTGCTGAACTGGAAAAGGATCCTCATATCAGTATCGCTATTCTCGGGAAACCAAATACAGGGAAATCAACCCTGACAAACCAACTCAGCGGGAAAGAAAACTCCATTGTTTCACCCATTGCGGGTACGACCAGAGATGTCATTGAAGGCCGATTCCTATATAAGAAAAGAGAGTATAAAGTCCTGGATACCGCAGGGATCAGGAGAAAGAAGAAAGTCGTTGAGGATGTGGAATACTATTCTGTCAACCGGGCTTTCCATACCATTGATGACTCTGATATTATCTTTCTTCTCATCGATATACAGGAAGGATTAACCGAACAGGATAAAAAGATCTCCCAGCAGATAGTCAATCAGGGGAAGGGTGTTGTCCTGGTTTTAAATAAGTGGGATACCACGGATGGATCAAAAGACAGCTGGGACCAGGCCGTCGAAAAGGTTCGCTTCCTATTTCCTATCTTGAGTTTTGCCCCCGTCATGGCTGTGTCAGGCTTAAAGGGAACAGGACTTGATAAACTTTTGGATGAAACAGAGAAAGTATACCGTCAGTTGACAAAAAGAGTCGAAACCAGTCAGTTGAATGAATCTTTGCACTACTGGATGGATTATAATCCCATTCCTTCAGTGAAAAACAAGAGGTACAAACTCCTTTATTTGACTCAGGTGACTTCACATCCCGTAAAATTCGTACTCTTTGTTAATAGAGAGAAGGGTTTTCCCGATTCTTATAAAAGGTACATTATGAATCAGATTCGAAAAGAATACGGAATGTCCAAAATTCCCATCAACATGGAGTTGAAAGAACGTTCCTGATCATACAGTAGACCGGGAGTGATTTATGAATTTTAAAGCTGCTGGATATTTCACACTATTCTTCCTCCTTTATCCAGGGTTTACCCTTTTTTCTCAATCTTCCTATCTCGTTGAGGACCGCCTGATAGCTGGAGCGTCCTTTTATGAGAATGTTGAAGTCCGCTCTGCCATGTCCGAGGCCATTAATGCTCCTTTTTATTCATTATTGACCCGGCAGAAAGAGATCCATTCTCAGGTTCTGTCTCCTGTAGCCGTTGAATTTGAACTGCGCAAATCAGAAGATTCTTTTTATCTTCTTTTCAAGAATGAACTGGATTATAAATATCCTGTCTGGGGAAGAGGGAATTATATCATCAAGAGAGATCTGAGAAGCGGTGATTTTTTACAGATAAAGATTTTCCTTCAAAATGATGAAATGTCCTACCTCCGCCTTTTCCCACTGGATGCAAACAGAACCTCCCTGGAATTATCCCTCTATGGTATGACTCTATACGATGGCATCGTGCTTCCAGTATCCATCGAAGATCTATCAGTCAGCTCTTTTTCCAGAATCATGTTTTTAACAAAAGAAACCATTCGCTGGAATCAGATCTTTACGGATGCCTCTTATCCGGAATGGCAGACCGTCTCAGGCCTCGCCGGACGAATCGCCGAAGATCTAGACTTTCTGTATGAGTCGGAAGATGGGGCACAAGACAGCCGCGGTCGGTTTGTGCTGATAGACGGTGGTGATCCGGTTTCTGAGCCTCCCGGCGCTGTCAACTGTTCGGGGTTTGCCAAATGGGTTGCCGACGGAATCCTTCTGAGTCGGGGGGGAGATGCACTACTGGACATTGAGTCCCTGAAGGTTCCAACAGAATCGGAGAGTCGGAAGGGGAATCCCTGGAGTGAGGCTCATATGGACCGGGACCCCTATTTCGGACTGGACTGGTGTAGGAACCTCTCTGTCCTGCTCAGAAAATCCGAACCCGGCGGACAAGATAGTTCTCCCGGGGATATGGATGTCAGGAATGTTCCCTTTTTTCACTATAAAGAGAATATAGGATATGAACTTGATAAACTGCAAACTCTGCTGTATCTTCAGGCGGTGAAGGAGCCCGGGTATTTCTATCTGGGAGCGGTCAATTCCCTCTATGGGGAAGACCCGGCCTTATGGCAGTATTACCATGTGGCTGTATTCTACCCCTGGTTTGACAGTCATGGTGATTTTCATCTGGATGTTCAGGAAACCGGAGCCGCTTCATCCCTTGAGAATCTGAAGTACAGGTATCCCTTGAGTTTTATACATTTGAGTAAAGTAGGGGCTTCGAAAGACTTTGTGTCTCCCTGGCAGCCTGATTCTAATAAAGTATTCTGACCCTGATTTAAGGAGCTATATTATGCTGGATATATTGCAGAAAGGCGGAATAATCCTTTGGATTATTATGGTGTTATCCGTCCTGGCCATGGCTATTGTCATTGAACGTTATTTTTACTTCAAAAGGATTAAAGTGGACGCGGAGAAGCTATATATCCGGATTAAAGGAGCCTTCGCCAAGAATCATTTTGATGAGGCACTTTCAATCTGTGACAGCAATGTCTCCCCTCTGACGGGACTCATGAAAGTCGGGATTGCTCACCGGGACCAGCCCGAGTTTGTTCAGAAAGAAGTCCTTAAGGATGCGGCCAGACAGGAAATCCCTCAGCTGGAAAGGTTTTTGACCCCTTTAGGGACTATTGCCCACATTTCACCCCTGCTGGGGCTGTTGGGAACGGTCACCGGAAATATAAAATCTTTTGGTATTCTGGGAGGCGGAACCTCTTTCGCGGATCCCTCAGTGCTTGCTAAAGGTATCTCGGAGGCCCTCATTACGACGGCTGCCGGTTTAATCGTATCCATCCCTGCCGTTATTTTTTACAATTATCTTATTCAAAAAGTAGAAAATATCCTTATCAAAATGGAAAATCAGGTGAATGAAATGATTTTGCTTTTAAAAGGTCAAAAGAAGGAGAGGACAGGAGATGAGGTATGATATTCGAACGGCGTCTTAAGCCTCATATCAATGTTGACCTTACTCCTCTAATTGATGTTGTGTTTCAGCTGGTTATCTTTTTCATGATCTCCAGTGTTTTCAACACGGCACCCGGCATTACTCTGGATCTGCCAGAGTCTACCACATCAGAAAACGTCGAGATCACAGAACTGAGGCTGACGGTTCTTTCCCGGGATGAGATTTATGTGAATAAAGAGAGCTGTACTCTCCTGACACTGGAAGAGACCCTTGTGGGGGTAATTGAACGCAGTCCTATGGAGGAACCTGTTGTTGTCTTTGACGGGGATAGTGATATTCCCTACCAGATGATGATTCAGGTTCTTGATATCCTGCGTCGGCAGGGTTTTAACGGTGTGAATCTAGTTACCAGAGAGAAAGTTGAGGATTCCTGATGACTCCCTATCAGATAAAAAGGCAGAAAAGGAGAACACTCCTTAGTTTTCTCTTTGCCTTTCTCTTTCACTTTCTCATATTGGGTACTTTCATTCTCTATGATTATTTTTTTATTGAAGATCTCAGTGATTTCTCCGGGCCTGTCCTTGTCAAGCTGGGAGAACCCGTGGGTGAAGATATTCCGATCATGCCTGAGGAAAAGCAGATTGAGGAACCGGTCGTTCCTCCTGAAGAGACTCCCCCGCCTGTTCCTGAGGTAAAGGTCTCTGAGCCTAGTGAAAACACCGTGCCCCAGGCCCTGCCGGAAAAAGTAATAGAGAAACCAACCCCAACTCCAACTCCAATTGCAAAACCTGCTGAACCTGTGGTGAACCCTGCCCCTACTGTTCCGGTTACTCCTCCAGAACCTAAGCCTGTCATTATTAAGGGTGAGGACGGGGGTAACTCCTATGAATATCAGTTTGAGGCGGAAGAGGGTGTTATCGGACGATCTTTGTCTACTGACATTTCTCTGTTTATGCCCCTTCCTCAGTTTATTTCATCTGCAATTTATGAGAGTCTGAAAGGGGAATCACACACGCTAGGGGTCACGAAGAAGGATTTCTTCAAGCAGTTTTATAAGGATGCAAACGGAGTCTGGGCGTTTAAATCTGAAGTAACTCCTAAAATTGATGATGTCAGAGCCATTTGGGACTATCTGATCAAAGCAGGGTATGATTATAAGAATGCTGATTATAAATCAGGCCGGAATCTGAATCCCGTTATCATCAAATTTACAATTTCCGGATCTGCAGAGCTTATAATGTCTGAAATTTATAAGTCTTCAGATGACTCCAGGATCGATGAGGCCGTCCTCATGGGATTCCGAAGCGCCACTTTCTCCAATTCAAGTAAAAGGAAAATAAACGGACGTTTTACATACCGCTTTGATTGAGATGGTCCCGGGCTATTTCCTCCTGTAGAAACAGCTTGCCAATTCGCTGTCATTCCTGTAGTGTAGAAACAGATTAAAAATGGACGGTATAACTGAAATATGGCTCTAAAAGCTGTCGCCTTTGACATTGACGGGACCTTGTACCCTAACTGGAGAATGCAGTTATTCTCATTTCCTTTTCTATTGACTCATCTTCCTCTTGTCATGAAGTTCTCAAAAGTTAGAAAAGAGTTACGTGGTATCGAGAACATCAGCGATTTTAGAAAAACTCAGTCAGAGCTGATGGCCGCTCGCCTCGGGGGGTCGGTTGAAGAAGCCAGCTCCACAGTTGAAACAATCATTTATAGGAAATGGGAGACCATTTTTAAGAGGGTGAAACCCTATTCCGGTCTTCAGAGTGCTCTGGAAGAATTAAAATCCATGGGTTTGTCTCTGGGAGTCATGTCTGATTTTCCTGTGGGAAACAAGCTGAACTATTTCCGGGTCGATGGACACTGGAATGCAGTCATGTCCAGTGAAGAAACTGGATACCTGAAACCCCATGCGGCTCCTTTTCTGGCTCTGGCCCGGAAGCTGGGATGCCGGCCAGAAGAGGTCCTCTATGTGGGGAACAGTTACGAATATGACGTCAAAGGCGCCTCTGCGGCTGGAATGAAGACCGTTTATATTCAATGTCAGGGCAAAATTGTCCCCGAAGCCGATCTCACCATCCGCAATTTTAAAGATTTTGTTAAAAATATTGAATTCCTTCTGAGAGAGGAGTAATCCATGCTTTTTAATATCGGTGATATCATCGTTCTTGCTATCGTTATTCTTGTCCTTTTCCTTAACCGGCAGTTTGACAAGAACAACCGTTCTCTGGAGAAGGTCCGAAAGTATGCAGATAAGGTCAAGGATGAGCTGGACAGGCTGGTCAAAGACAAGAAAACCCAAATCCATGATCTGAATATAGATATCGAAGTCCAGGAAAAGACCAATAGGGAAATTCTGAAGCGTATACTTCAGGCGAATGAAGAATCTCTCGCCCGGTCAGCAGAAATAGACAGTTTTAAAACCCTCCTCGGAGATGTATCGGGCCGCCTGGAAGAATTAGACTTATTAACCAGAAATGTGGATGAGAACCTGGTCCGCATCAAAAAAGAATCCGAATATGTTGACTCAGTAGGAGTCCGTTTGAATAGGCTTCTGGAAAAAGCCGACGGTCTGACCCTTGGGATGACCTCTCTTCAGGAATCCTTCAGAATAGAAAATACACAGGCACTGAAAGAGCTCCGGGATTCGTTTAATGAAGAAATGACCGGTGTTTATAGACAATTCCTGAGCAACCTGGAAACTTCAGGCAAGAAGCTGGACCAGTTTCAGGAGCATGTGAAGGGCCTTTTGGAACGACGGGACCAGATTGCCAAGGAAAAACTGGATGCATTTACGGTCCAATGGACCAGTGTTGAAGAAAACTATCTGGCACGCCTTGATAAGGTAGCCTCTGAGGGTGTTTCACTGGAATCGGATGCCTTCCTGCAGCTTAAAGAACTTATGTCTTCCCATTCTGATTCTCTTTCGGGCAGTTGGAATAATGAAATGCAGAGACTTGAACGCCGGTTTCAAGATGTTTCTGAAGAATTGAATGATGGTATGGGTCAGCTGGAAGAAGATTATACTCTCTGGAAAAGCCGCTCTGATGAACAGATCGTCCGCTTCAATGACCATCTTGCTTCAGCCTCTGGCGAACAGCAGAGTACTTTGAAAGGGATGAAGGAAGAGCTTGGGTCCATGATGAAGGACTTCTCTGCCACGAAGTCGGGAATGATCAGGCAGAAGGATGAGGTTCTGCAGGAGCTGTCAGGCCTGGACGACAGATTGGGTGCACATAAAACTACTATTGAGTCTCAGCTTCATGAATTCTCCGACACTTTTACCGGCAGGATTGAAGATACGGCAGAGACTCTTCAGATAGAAGCATTGAAAGCCATTGAGAAAAAGCTCAAGGAATATGAAAGCGGATTTTTTCCCAGGTTTAATAAACTGGAACAATTCATGGGCGATATGGATGCACTGGAATCTTCTCTTCGTTTGAGCATGAGTGATGTGAGCGATCGAGTCATGGGTGAATTTGTCATCTTTGATCAAAAAATGCAAAATCTCCGCTCCGATGAAGAACGTGATACAGAAGAACGGGCAGACAAGATCAAATCGGCTATGGCTGAATTGGAACAGGGGCTGGGTACACTCAAGAGTCGGGCCTATGACAATGTTTCGGCACAGCTTCAGGTCTTTGAAGATGATTTTTTTGCAGATCTTAAGAAGCGGGATAACGGCATTCAAAACACATTGAAGGACTGGCAGGAGAATCTGGACCGTCATATTACGGATCTGGCGGACCAGCAGAACCGGGACCGTGTGGAAATGGAGCGAAGCTGTTCTGCCGAGCTCAATAAAAGGTTGGGGGAACTGCAGACCCGGGTTTCACAGCAGTTTGAAAAATTCCAGACCAAGGTTGAATCTTTCAGAGAATCTCTGGATGTGAGAGTGGATGAGGGAAATTCCCTGGTTGTCGGCTACCGTGATGAACTCCAGGATAAAGTGAGTACCCTGCGGGATGAATCCATGGATTTTATGATCCGTGAGTTGGAACGGCTCAGCATGGGTATGAATGAGCGGGTTGAGGTTTCCGAAAAAGACATTAGTCAGAAGCTCAGCCTTCTTATGAGCGACCTGGACCAATCCCGGCGTGAGTTTTCCGGTCAGTCTGAAAGCATTCAATCCGATGTGACTACCTGGCAACAGAAAATATTCCAGCAGATTAAGGAAGATGAATCTGAAATCAGAGATAAATATGATGATTTTAAATCTTCTATGATATCCAACCTGAATGAAATTAGCGATGATTTCAAGTCACAGAAAGAAGAGTTGATCCTTTCAAGCAATGAAGAGCGTGCAGACTTGAGGCAGGATCTGGCCTCCATGAGTGAAAAGGTTTATCAGCTTCAGAATGATCTGAAGGATAAGTCTGAATCGACATTAGAACGGTTTAACAGCGATTATAACCTGTTTATGCTGGATTTCCAGAAGAAGCTCCGGGAATCACAGAACGATGCGGAACTTAAAATACGTGAAATGCGTCAGGGTGTGAGTGATGCCCGTGAAAAGATGGATAATTATCAGAAGAAACTGGTAGCCCGTGTGGAAGACGATACCCGCCATCTCACCGTAAATATAGAAGAAATTGAACGGAAGCAACAAGAATTTATTGCTCAGACCCATATCTTTGAAAAAGCAGACCGCTTGAAAGAGACCCTGTCCCGGAATATTCTGGAATTGAAGGGTGATCTACAAAAAGTGGATGCCAATATGGACCGCCTCAAGGATTATCAAGCCGGTTTTGACAGGGTACAGGATCAGTATCAGGGAATTCTGGATCAGATCAATCGCTTCATGCAGGAGAAACAGAAGGTGGAAGAGCTGGAAGATAAAATCAGCAGTATGATCAGTCTTTCAAAATCTGTTGACCTCAAACTGGACCAGATCAGCTCTCTCCACGATATGCTTCAGCAGTATCAGAGCCGTGTGAAGGAAATGGAGGATCAGCACCATGCCCTCGATTCCCGTTTTATCAGAATGGAGAGCAAGGCTGTTCTTGTAGACAAGACAGTCGAACAGGTTGATGAATATACGGTGACAGTTGAAACTCTGCAGAAGAGTATTGAGATGCTCAAAACGGAAATCAATCCGTTGAACGGTCAAATACGGGATATTGAACAGAGGAATAAGTTCCTCCTTGAAAATAAAGAAACCGCAGAGAATGTCTTTTCCAAGATTGCCTCTCTGGATCGGGTCCTAGTCGATCTGGATGAAAAAGCCGAGAAAATCAACCAGGCGAGAGACTGGATTGCCCGGACGGAAACTAGGATGGACGGCGTTGTCAAGCAGGCTCAGGATCAGGTGAAGCTCCTGGGACGTCTGGCAGAACGGGACGGTAGTGCTCCCAGGGCAGGCGGATCTCCTGATATGGATACCCGGGAGACGGTTCTAAGACTGGCCCGTCTGGGGTGGAAGACTGAGGATATTGCCCGGACTCTCAAGCTCAGCCGGGGTGAAGTAGAATTGATCCTGGAAATCACCCCCAGGGGGTAGGTATGTTCCGGCACGGTTATATTTATCATGACATGCTGGCGGAGGTCGGACCTCTCAATGACGGTAAGGTCAGAACTCATAGATCCCTGCAGCTTATATATGGAGTCAACAAGCCTTATAAGATAAGGCTGAAGGGAGAGTGGCAGACTGTAAGACTCTGTTTGATTGATCAGGGTATCGATCATTTTATCAGTGGAGAGGACGATTGGCAGATCTGTTACTTTATTTATCCCGACTCACATCTGGGATATCTCCTGAAGACAGAAATCTTGAAGGGTTCTTCCGTATCAGTCCTCTCTCAGGATAGGAATCCCACCCAGGTCAATACAGTTCAACCGGCAGTCAGGCCTATGACTCTTATTGATGTCAGAGGCTTGCTGGAAACCTTTATATATGTGTTTACAGGTCGAAAGGCCTATCCTCGAAATGGTTTGCATACTGCAGTTCAATTGTCCCGAATAGTACACTCCATGACTGAACTGACACTTTCTGAGGCCGCCCTTAGGCTGAATCGGGATATTGAAGATTTAGCGTTGGATTTTAAAAGAGAAACCGAAGCAGATGTCCGAACATGGATGATGCATCTGCGAATGATCAGATTTTTTGATGCCCTAGAAAAAAAGAACGGGATTCCCGATCTGTCAGAACTGGATAAACTGGCCCGATTGAGCGGAATTGCCGGGTTAAGCGGCCTGGACAGACTTTTTGAAGATTTTTTCGGGATGCCCTATGTTCGATGGGTCAATTCTGAAAAGGGCACGATTATTCTCACCGAGAGTAATCCTTCCTTTATGACTTATCGTTGATCCTGATCGGGAGTTTCCCGAAGCGCAGGAATCGACTATTCTTCCAGGGCTTCTTCGAGGATGGGAGTCCTTGTTGTATTGATGACAACAGAAGAATCAAGAGCCAGGGGAGATTCACTGTCTTCCATATTCTGGAGAACTTTCAAACTTCTGGCCATAATGTCTCCTGTGGTGGCAGACATTTCCAGAAGATTCAGTAAAATTTTTTCCTGATTAAGGAGTTCATTATTCTGCTTTTCAAGCAGTTCAATCCTTTCAGCCTGCTCTTTTAGAGCCTCAACCAAAGGGTGAGTGTACTCTACGCCAGATTCTTCTTCCATTACGAAGAGAGTGCTTATGGTTCCATTTATAAATACATTTCTTATCATTGGCAGAATCCTAACAGTAATAGATCAGAAAAACAATAAACTTTTTTACGGCTCCTGAAAAAAAATACATATTTTTTGACCTGTTATTTTCCATTTTGTGCAGCTTATTCAGGAAATCATTGAGGTCAGGAGATTTATTCTCTTTTCTTTTTGGTTTTTCTTGACCTTGATTCCCATAAATTATTATTTTTTAGTCAGTAAAAACGAAAGTGCAAAACAAGACTGGAAGGTTTAAGTGGCGAAGAGAGATAAAGAGAATCAGCAGGAAGATATTGTTGATGAGATTATCACTGCAGATAATGTTCAGGAAGAACAGCCTGTTGAATATGATGTGAAGGATTCAACTGATGATAATGAAACGGAAGATAGTGAAACGGAAGAAATCAGCGAAACAGACAAACTGCTGGAAGCTGTCAATGCTTTGACCCAGGAGAATAGTGATCTGAAGGATCAGTACCTGCGCAAGCATGCTGACTTTGAAAATTACAGAAAGAGAATGGCCCGGGAAAAGGCAGACTCTATTAAATATGGAAACCAGGAACTTCTGAAAGATCTGATAGAAGTAATTGACAACTTTGACAGAGCCATAAAATCTTCAAAGGATTCACAGGATTTCAATTCCTTCAAAGAGGGAATCAGCATGATAGAGCAACAGTTCACTGGCATGCTGGAAAGTAAATGGAGTCTGAAGAAGATGGAATCTGTTGGATCGGTATATGATCCGAATGCCCATGAATCACTCATGATGGAGGAATCCTCAGATATTGGGGTTCCTACAGTCATAGAAGATTTTCAGGCTGGATATACTCTGTATGATCGAGTGTTGAGACCTGCCAAGGTAAAAGTGGGGAAGCCTGCGGATCCGGCAGCGAAAACAAATCAAGACTCATCAGAAGTGAGCTAAAGTTAATAGTATTTGGAGACCCTTCGGCCTAGCTCGAAGAGAAACTCCCTTGGAATGAAAAAGTAAAGGTATAGGAGACATATTATGGGACGAATTATTGGAATTGACCTTGGTACAACAAACTCTTGTGTGGCAGTCATGGAAGGGGGCGAACCTGTTGTTATTCAGAATGAAGAAGGTCAAAGAACGACTCCTTCAATGGTAGCTTTTACAGATAAAGATGAGCGCCTCGTAGGGCAGCCTGCCAAAAACCAAATGGTTACCAACCCCGAGAACACCATCTATTCAATTAAAAGATTTATGGGACGGCATTACGATGAAGTGACAGAAGAACTTCATATGATTTCCTATAATGTTACAAAAGGTCCAAACGGAGATGTCCGGGTCGATGTGAACGGCAAGCATCAGTCTCCTCCCGAGATTTCTGCGGCTATTCTTCAAAAAATGAAGAAAACAGCTGAAGATTATCTGGGTGAAACCGTGACTGAAGCTGTCATCACGGTTCCTGCATACTTCAATGATGCACAGAGACAGGCAACCAAAGATGCAGGCAGAATTGCCGGTCTGGATGTAAAGCGTATTGTGAATGAGCCTACTGCCGCGGCATTATCCTATGGTTTCGGGAAAGAAAACAAAGAACAGAAGATTGCAGTCTATGACCTGGGGGGAGGAACATTCGATATCTCTATCCTGGACATGGCCGAAGGTGTATTCGAAGTTCGTTCCACCAATGGTGATACTCACCTGGGTGGTGATAACTTTGACAAGAAAATCATTGAGTGGCTTGTGAATAGCTTTAAGTCTGATCAAGGTGTGGATCTGTCCAAGGACAAGATGGCCCTTCAGAGACTGAGAGAAGGTGCGGAAAAAGCCAAGAAAGAACTCTCCTCCTCACAGGCCACCGATATTAACCTGCCCTTTATCACTGCTGATGCATCGGGTCCGAAGCACTTACAGTATAGTCTGACTAGAGCCAAGTTTGATCAGATGACCGTCGAGCTTGTTCAAAGAACCAAGATTCCCTGCCAGAAGGCTCTTAAGGATGCGGGATATACTGCATCCGATATTGATGAAGTCATTCTCGTCGGTGGTTCCACTAGAATCCCTGCGGTTCAGGCCATTGTCAAGGAACTCTTTCAGCAGGAACCTCATAAGGGAGTCAATCCGGATGAAGTCGTTGCCATGGGCGCGTCTATTCAGGGTGGAGTTCTCGGTGGAGATGTGAATGACATCCTTCTGTTGGATGTTACTCCCCTGTCTATGGGTATCGAAACCCTTGGCGGTGTCTCTACAAGGCTGATTGAGCGCAATACAACAATCCCGACAAAGAAAAGTCAGGTATTTTCTACGGCTGCGGACAACCAGAATGCTGTTTCCATTCATGTTCTCCAGGGTGAGAGAGAGATGGCCAGTGCCAACAGAACCCTTGGAAAGTTTGACCTGGTCGGCATTCCTCCGGCACCCCGGGGAGTTCCACAGATTGAGGTTACCTTTGACATTGATGCCAATGGTATCGTCCACGTGTCTGCAAAGGATCTGGGAACAGGGAAAGAACAGAAGATCAGAATTGAGTCTTCCTCCGGTTTGAGCGAAGCCGAAATTGACAAGATGGTCAAAGATGCCGAATTAAATGCTGAAGCCGATAAAGTCATCAAAGAGAAGGCTGAAGTCATGAATGAAGCTGACAATCTGCTCTACTCTACCGAGAAATCTTTGAAAGACTTTGGTGATAAAGTGACAGAAGATGACAAGACCAAGATTGAGGCGTCCATTGAGTCATTGAAAGAAGCAATAAAAACAGATAACATTGATACCATTAAAGCCAAAGTGGAAGAGCTGAAACAGGCTTCATATAAACTGGCTGAGGAAATGTACAAGTCTCAGGCAGGTGATCAGGGGCAAGCAGGTCCGGACATGGGCGGTGCCGCTTCTGGAGCAGACCCTTCAGAACCCAAAAAGGCTGAAACAGATGCAGAAGATGCAGATTACGAAGTTGTAGACGAAGATAAATAAATCAGTTTCCCCGAAGGCATCAGATTCGAGGAGAAACATTGAGAAGGCAGCCCTGATATATTCAGGGCTGCACTCTTGAAAGGAAGAGTGAAAACCCGTGTCAAAAAGGGATTATTACGAAGTTCTGGAAATTGAAAAAAATGCAAACCAGGATGAAATCAAAAAAGCATACAGAAAACTCGCCATCAAGTATCATCCTGATAGAAATCAGAACGATGTTGATGCAGAGCATAAGTTTAAAGAGGCTACCGAGGCCTATGAGGTCCTTTCAGATACCCAGAAAAAGCAGGCATATGATCAGTATGGTTTTTCCGGTGTTGATAACATCGGTGCTACAGGATTAAACGCCCAAGCCTTTTCGGGTTTTGAAGACATTTT
>NZ_JAQIBL010000126.1 GCF_027859075.1 Oceanispirochaeta sp.
CCGCCACCACCCTGCTCGTTTTGAAGACCTAAAGCTTCAGCAGTCATAGTTCCAATAAAGATAGACTCTTTCTGATCCATATTGGCTCCCACTTGAAGCTGCATGACATCACCAGTCGCAGAAGTTTCCGCAAACCGGCCGGTCAGAAGGTTCATGCCGTTGAACTGTGCGTGTGATGCAATTCTGTTCATCTCATCAACCAACTGGCTGACTTCGACCTGAATCTGCATTCTGTCTTCCGCAGTATAAATACCGTTGGAAGCCTGTACGGACAATTCTCTTACACGATGCAGAATATCCTGCGTTTCCTGCAGGTATCCCTCGGTTGTCTGGATAAAAGAAACTCCATTCTGGATATTCTTTTCTGCCTGATTCAGACCTCTGATCTGACTCCGCATTTTTTCAGATACCGCCAGCCCTGACGCATCGTCAGCTGCCTTGTTAATTCTCAGTCCTGACGAAAGCTTTTCCATGTTTTTAGCAGTTTCAGCTTGAGAAACAGCGAGCTGCCTATTTGAATTGATGGCGCTCATATTATGATTAATTATCATATACCCTCCTTGAGATGTTTGTTGGCATCCTTGCCGCAAACCTGTATGCACCTGACTTTGGAAAAAGCTACTATCGCGCCGCTTTACCATTGACAGCTGAACAGGGAGATACTCACGATTCCTCATAAAGAAAAATCGTGTCCATCTCCCTGTCCCGTGAATACACAGGAGGGTTATTTCAAAGAACTTCGTATCCAATAGAGGCGATGCTCTCAACCCCTGGGGGAAAAAAGACATCGCCTTCACTGCATTTTCAAACTAGGTTTGAGAATCTACAGTAAAGACGTGCAACAGGATAGAATCCTGAACAATACTCTACTGAAGATTATATTACACTATTGGAGAAGCTGCAAGACAGCCTGTGATCTCTGATTTGCCTGGGCAAGCATTGCATTGCTAGCCTGGGTTAAAATCTGGTTTTTTGTGAAATCAACAGTTTCTTTTGCCATGTCCAGGTCTCTTATCCGGGATTCAGCGGCCTGCAGGTTCTCTGCGCCGATATCGATTCCCTTGATTGCCATTTCCAGTCTGTTCTGGTAAGCGCCCAGGTCAGCTCTTTGTTTGTTTACAGTTTTAAGAGCTGAGTCCAGTACACCGATGTTTCTGTTTGACTGTTCAGGAGTAGAAATGGACATAATTTCACCGCTACCGAGTCCGCGTAATCCAAGTGCTTCTGCAGTCATGGTTCCAATATAAACCTGTTCTCTCTGATCCATATTGGCTCCAATATGAAACCACATAGAAGAGGTAACAGTATTAAAACCGTTATCAGAAGCAAAACGTCCGGTCAGCATGTTCATTCCATTAAACTGAGCATGTGATGCAACTCTGTCCAATTCGTCCACCAGCTGGGAGACTTCCACTTGTATCTGCATTCTGTCTTCTGCAGTGTAGATACCGTTTGAAGCCTGGACAGCCAGTTCTCTGACTCTCTGGATAATGTCAGTCGACTCCTGAAGATAGCCTTCAGAAGTCTGGATGAATGAGATGCCATCAGATGCGTTGCGGGAAGCCTGGTTCAAACCACGAATCTGAGATCTCATTTTCTCGGATACTGCCAGACCGGAAGCATCATCACCAGCCTTGTTGATTCGCATACCCGAGGACAGTTTCCCCATGTTTGACGCCGTATTCGTATTGGCGATTCCGAGGTTTCTGTTCGCAGTCATTGCACTGATGTTGTGATTAATTATCATATATTCCTCCATGAATATTGAATATGGGCATCCTTGCCCGGAGAGTTTTAATACTCTCTATAATTCATATCGTCATGAGGATTGAAATAACTTGAAAAAAAAATTAAGTTTTTTTAATTTTGTCCGACAAGTCGGAGATTCGATGTCCGACTTTAGGGGTTATTTGACTTATTTTCAATAAATTCGAGATACTCTGTCGCTATTGGGTCTTCCGGGTCTAAGGCCAGAACGGTTCTGAAGAAGGCTGAGGCTTCTTCTTTCTTGTTTTCTTTGAGGCAAAGTATTCCCATATTGGAGATTATCTTTAAATCTTCAGAATTAAGGGCCAATGCCTCCTGCAGGTATTGGCGGCTCTTGTCGTATTCTCCGAGCTCCAGGGTGCAGATAGCAAGTTCATTCAGTATCTCAGTTTGAGGTCCCTTGAGTTCCGCCGCCCTTAAAAAACATTGGAATCCCTCTTCAAATTGAGACATTTTACGCAGGGCCCAGCCCTTGAGAAACCAGGCATTCCATACTTGTGAATTTTCATCAAGAAAATGCTTGATGAGATCTAATCCTTCTTGATTCCTGTCTTCACTCACCAGGCTGTAGGCTTCCCGATACAATTCATCAGTATCTTTGAGTTCTGAGCATTCTCTCATCAGTTTTTCAGCCTCACTGCGTTTCTTTTCGTCATCTCCCATGCTGAGATAGCTGAATGCAAGTTCATAACTGCGTTTGAAGTCCTGCCTGTTATAGAAAAACCAGGAGGCATTAAAATATATATCCGGTAGATCCTCTGCCTCTCCAAGAAGCTCTGAATACATAGTCTCCACTTTAAGTTTGAGATCATTGAAGGATGATGATGTTTTCTCTTTCATATTATTCAGTTTGTTTTCATAAAGAAGAACAAGATTAAGCCTGCTGCGCAGATCCTGAGGATCTAAGCCGATGAGGGCCAGGAATATTTCCTCTGCCAGTTCATAGTCAGAGCTTTGGGCCTTTATTATTGCAGATTGGGTCAGTTCCGCAGTGATTTCCGGGCGTGTTGATTTTATGAAAATTCGGAAGTAGGGGAGATCCTCGTTATCCGGGTCATAGGCCAATATTTTAAGCATTCCTGAAATGATCATTTCCCAGCTTAAATTTTCTGCCTTCCAGTCAGAAGGGTTCATTCCTTCGGGGATTTCAATGGGGAGCAGTACTTTGGGATCAAGATCCATGGATCCAATTTTATGGCTTATATCTTCAGGAACGGATATGTAGATAATTTGATTGAGTTTATTATTTTTCATTCTAATAATGTAACGAATTAACGGTTAAGAAGGAAGTTATTAATCAACACTTTATAGGCTAAAGGCAAAGCTTCTAAAGTAAAATGAAGGATAATGGCAGCCAAATCCCTTCTTCCTTGAACTTCTTCAAAGCGGAGTATTCGACCAACGATGCTTAAGGTCTCACCTTTCTTGTTTAAAATTTTAATTTCTGCAGTTTTATTCAGTAAAAACTTTGCATTACCATGGATGATGATCTTGGTACCGGAAAATGAAAGATCTCTTAAAATCCCCTTTCTGGGTATGTTATCAACAATGATCATGCAGTTTTTAGATCCGAGATCCATTCTTTTCATGTTCTCAACAGTAATGAGAAGTCGCTCTTCTTTTCTTTTGGAGGCATTTACGTTGGCTTCCAGTAGGAAACCCAGAATTTCGATGAGGTTATCCGGTGGCTTTGTAAAGTATTTTATGGTGCAAAAGAAAAGGTCTGACTGAGTCTCTGAGTATTTTGTAAAATTTGACAAGCGACCCTGAATGAAAAAATTCAATTCTTCCGGTTTGGGCAGATCATCCTTTAAGAATGAGAGCCTGAGAGAAAGGTTGGTTTCATTCTTGATAATCTCCTGGAGTAAGATTTGGGGCAGGGACACAATGATTCTGGCTGATTCCAGACTGGTCGCATAAAGAATGCAGGGACAGGGACCCTCTTTGAGTTTAAGAAAAACCTTCTTGGGTTGGAGACCCGTGGTTTTACTCACGTCCTTATTAAAGGTTACTTCAATACTGCGGAATTTATTATATAGATCAGTAATTATCTGGTTTGTTACAATAGCCATAAATGTATATGAGAACTTTAATCGTATTTTGTCCTATGGTCAATTCAATTGGATAATAATCGAAAAAACCCGCAGTGCCGTTTGGGGAATTCATCCTCTTGAACTCAATTGTTCAAGTGGGCTTCCGTTCCAGGACGTCCTGTTTCTCCGCAAGGGATAGCAATTCAGTCCTAAGCATTCGGGAATCCCATGGATATGACTTGTCGCAAGAGAAATATCCCTGAAACACGTACACCGCAGGCAAAATTATTCGTTCACACTGGTATCCAGTACATCTAATACTCTCTGAAAAGCCCGGTCAACCTCTTCTGTAATTACAATATCAGTTTGGGGGAGAGTGTCGTCAGTGCCTGTTTTATATTGGGAATTTTTAAGACTGATCAGTTCATCTACAATGTATATGCTCGACAGGATCGAAAGCTTCAACTGATCAACCGATTTATGCTTATCCCTGGTTTCTTCAATTTTCTTGTTTAAAAACCAGATAACCTGCTTAAGCTGGGTGGAATCATCCTTTGCTTTCAAAGTAAGATTTACACCCAAAATATTCACTGTAAGCAGGTCATCACTCATTTTCAGAATATTTCCAGGTTCTGTGGATATCCTGAGTTTTTGTCTTCTTCAGACTTGATTGAGGCGGGTTTTTTGATGATTTCCTCTTCAGATTCTGTTGTATTCTCAAAAGAAGACTCTACCGCTGTCAAAGATTCTTCTATGACAGGGGCTTCATCCTGAGAATTTTCTGATTCAATTTCCAACTGTTCCGATTGATTGCCTGATTCATCACTTACAGCCTTATCATCGCTGAATTCTAATTCAGATTTTTCATCAGATGACTTGTCATCTTCTGATTCATCCGCAAGAGAAACCTCGATGGTTTCTTCTATCGATTCTTCTTCCTGAGAAGCTTCCTCTTTGAATATTACTTGGGGCTGTGCAATTTCAGTGTCTTCACTAGCTGAAATAGTTTCAGAAGTTATCTCTTCCTCTGCAGTTTCATCATCACCGCTTCCGTCATCCAGTTCGTCAAACTGGTTCAGCGCTTCAAAAATACCTTTTTCTATCACTTCATGCTCACTGGTCAGTGAAATTTTCTGGCTTTCCAGCTCAGCTATCATTTCTTCAAGAAGAGTTAGCTCCTCTTTCATTTCACTATTTTCTTTTTTCAGCTTTTTTATTAATTGAACTGCATCGCTGACTTTTTTTTCCAGTAACTGAATTTGATCGAAAGTTATCATTGAATAATTACGCTCCTAAAGAAGTTTTTGCTTTTTCTACAAGTGCAGAAAATGCCTTGGGATCCTCGATTGCCAAATTGGAAAGAGATTTTCTATTTATCTCGATCTGGGCAATGTTCAATCCATTGATAAATCTTGAATAGCTGATATCTTCGGCTCTACAAGCTGCAGATATTCTGGCAATCCAAAGTTGGCGGAAATCTCTTTTCCGGACTTTTCTGTCTCTATAGGCATATTGTCCTGCTTTAGCGACAGCATCTTTAGCAACGCGGTGCAGTTTACTGCGGCGTCCCCAAAATCCCTTGGCTTCTTTAAGAATCTTTTTTCTATGATCCTTTCTTTTTGTACCGTGTACTGCTCTAGGCATTCTTTAATTCCTTCCTTAACCGTAAGGCAATAAAATTTTCAGTCTTGGAATCTCAGTCTTACTGATTACATCAGGATGTCTGAGTTTCCGTTTTCTCTTGGCTGACTTCTTGGTCAGAATATGGCGGGTAGCCTGTTTCTTGTACTTGGCTTTCCCAGTGCCGGTCATCTTAAACCGTTTCGCAGCACTTCTACGTGTCTTCATCTTAGGCATATGAATCCCTCTATTATTTTTTCTGTTTCGGACTCAACATCATGGACATGAACCGACCTTCCTGACGGGGAGGGCTGTCAATGACATATGAACCTTCTTCCAGCAGTTCAAGCAATCTATCCAGAACAACTCGTCCCAGTTCTGTATGGGCCATTTCCCTACCGCGGAAACGAATGGTTACTTTAACTTTATTTCCTTCACCAAGGAATTGCATGACATGTTTTGTTTTGAATGCAAGATCGTGTTTTTCAATCTTGGGCTGCATACGGACTTCTTTAAGCTTCACCAGTTTCTGTTTCTTTTTCTGTTCCCGGTTTTTTTTATCCAGGTCAAATTTATACTTTCCGTAATCCAGGATCTTACACACAGGGGGGTTCGATTGTGGAGCTACTTCAACCAGATCTGCACCAGCTTCTTTTGCCATTTCAAGGGCTTCTCTGGTCGCTACAATACCTTTCTGATTTCCCTCATCATCTATAAGTCTGACTTCTCTCACCCTAATCTGATCGTTAATCCTTAAATCTTTAACAGCCAACATTCCTCCTTGGAATTATTCTGAGTTGAATAACACTCTTCCTCTACAAAGTTAAGTGAAAATATAGCATAATCGCCCAAGAAGAGTCAAAGGGGATAAATCTCACTAATCACGGGAATATAAAGGAATAAGTCATTTGTGTCCAGACGTATTTATATGGCAGTGTAGATACTTCCCGGATGATTCTTGTGCAATCCTTTTATTCATGATAATAATAGCAACTATATGGTACTTTTTCTAATTACACTTATGCCGCTTTTCTACTGGTTCGTTCAATATCTTTTTAATAATGATAATGTTCGTTTTTCAGACAGAATTCTACCATTTTTTTATGGTTTTCTGGCAGCAATTCCTGTTGTTCTTCTTCAAT
>NZ_JAQIBL010000127.1 GCF_027859075.1 Oceanispirochaeta sp.
ATGTATTTCATGGTCTTTTATTCAATGTCCAATCAATATTTAATGAATATGGAAACAAATTCTTATAGAGCTAGACAAGAATGAACAATTGAACTAATATGTTAATTCTTAACACGCTCCTGCCCAAAAGTGGCGAACTCAGTATCGTCTGATATAATAGTTGGGTGAAAAGAATAAAAATCTTTTGTTCTTTTCTTTATATAGTGTCTTGATATAACAAGTTAAAACTGTTTCTGATTCAGTTCAGAAATGCACTCATCTGAGTCATTCTATTCTTTGATTCCCTTAGAGAAAAACCATCTCTAAACGAATGTTTTTTACATTTCGCTGTCTTTTTTTAAATCTTTTTATAGATAACGTATGTTGTTTATTTTAGAACCACACAAGAATTGTGGTTAAATCGATTCCGATGAATTTATAAGTCTATGTTCAATAGAAAGCTATTTAGAACCTTACAGGTTTCCTATCTCCTTTCTAACCTTGTTATTTAATTTATTGTAATAAATTTTTAAAGGATAGTGATTTGAAAAAAAACACACAGAAAAATGAACCTGTGTCTACGGCTTTGCTCCTTGCTGCTGGAACAGGCAGCCGACTGTATCCATTGACTAAAAACGAACCCAAATGTATGACAATCGTCAATGGGCGATCAATTCTTGAACGGATGGTATCCAGTTTGAAACGACAGGGTTTTAAAAGACTGGTTATAGTTACAGGGCATCTCGAACATTGCATCAGAGACTTTCTCGGAGATCAGAGCGGCGAACTCTTTATTGAATATATTTTCAGTCCACTCTATAAAACAACGAATAACATTTATTCTTTATGGATGGCCAGAAAAATAATCCGGGAGCCTTTTCTCTTGCTTGAAAGTGATCTAGTTTTTGATGATTCTCTACTAAGTGAAATGATATATCCGGATCGGATTGCTGTTGCAGCAATGCAGCCCTGGATGAATGGCAGCTGTGTGACAATTGATCATTCCGCAATGGTTGATACCTTTGAAATGGGTGACCACGAAGTATCAGTTCAGGATAGATATAAAACTGTCAATATTTATAGTTTTTCTCTTGAGTCCTGGAAAAAGATTATAAAAAATCTGGATAAGCAGATTTCCTCTGGAAATGTAAATAGTTATTATGAAATAGTCTTTGCTGAAATGGTTTCCGATAACAACCTGAGTTTTCAATCGGTCTCCTTTGATAGTAAACCATGGTATGAAATAGATACTCTGGAGGATCTTGTTCTAGCTGAGAAGATTATTCCGTCTCAGCCGCATAAAACTGGTAAAACCAGCTACCAGCCAAAACAGATCCCTCATTATCAGAAATTGATTCATACTTCTTCTACGCCTAAAGTAGCAGAAAGAGGCTTACATGCATCAAAGTGATAAAGTACATCAGGAACAGAAAGAACTCACAATGCTCCATTTTGTAAAAGACCTTCCCAATATTTGCTCTCTAGCGGGATTGTTTTTTGCTTTGCTTGCCATATATTATGCCGTACTGGGTACTTTCCCTCTGGCTCTAATTTTTATTCTCTGGGCTGTCCTTTTTGACTGGCTTGATGGCATTATCGCAAGAAAAATGAAATCCAGATCACAAGCACATAAAGATTTCGGGCCTCAATTAGATTCACTCATTGATATGGTGAGTTTTGGTGTTTTTCCGGCTGTCTTTCTTTTAAGCTATGGAAATTTCAATCCCTCGTTTATTCCCGGGGCTTTTTTGATTGTCGCCACAAGTGCGATAAGACTCAGTTATTTCAATATTTTCGGAATGATTGACGGGCAGACCTACAAAGGGCTGGCCCTGGACAACAATGTCATCATCCTGGCTCTTCTCTATCTGTTTGAAGGATTTTTCAGTCATCCTGTTTTTGCTATTATTCTGTATACCGCATTAATCGTTATGCTGGGTTTTAATCTGGCTCCCATTAAAACACCAAAGTTTACCGGGAAATGGATCTATGCTCTGGTTATATACACTGTTATCATGACCATAATTCTTGGCTAACCAGTAGATTGAATCGGATGCTGTATTACATTAGCGGCGTCCGGTCAACTTGATAACATGAAATCCGAACTGAGTCTGCACCACATTGCTGTAGCTGCCTACGGACATTCGTTTGCAGGCTTCTTCAAACTGACCTACCATTTTTCCAGGACCAAACCAGCCCAGATCCCCTCCCTTGTTCTTGCTGGGGCAGGTGGAAAACTCTTTGGCCAGGGCCGCAAAATTCCCCCCTTTTTTGGATCTTTTGAGCAGATCATCTGCCAGGCTTCTATCTTTTACCAGTATGTGACTCGCTCGCCATTCCATGGTTAAACCTCCGGGGTAAACATTCTGAGGCCTATTATAGTCAGACCGTTTCTTTTTGACCAGTGTTCTTATTGACGATTCCGCCCATCCTGCGTATTGTGAAAGTCATACTACTATCTACCCCTGAGGTACTGTTCATTTTTTTGATACTGACTGAAGGGAAGGAGCACAAATTGAAACATATCTTTTTCACTATTTTATCCCTGATCATTCTACTTCCTCTCATGGCCTCGGGCAGCCCTGAAACCATCAGCCGTGGAATTCCTGAAGAACCGGTCAGCGTCGCTCTCTTAAATGGTCCATCCGGGATCGGTCTGATAAAACTGAAATCTGAGAACCCTTTTCAAGGGTCAGAGGTCCTTATAGACACCCAGGTACTGGGAGCACCCAAGGTCCTAATGGGACAGATGCTAAAAGGGGAGTGGGATGCTGCGGTTCTACCTGCCAACATGGCAGCACTCCTTTATAATAAAGGGGTCGCCTACAGATGTATCGGGGTGACAGGACTCGGAAATCTCTACCTGGTGGCTCATAAGGATGTGCAGATTTCATCCATAAAAGACATGGCTGAGCAGACGATTTATATCCCCGGGAAAAACACGACTCCCGATCTGATTATCCAGCTTCTGGCCGCCGAGTACGGCATCGATCTGAAACTGGATTACAGTTTTAACCCTGCAGATCTGGCAAAGGCACTGGCCGGCGGTATCGTGAATGCCGCCGTATTGCCTGAACCCCTGGCCACGATTGCACTGAAATCAGGACAGGATCTTGTGATCGCAGCTGATATGCAGAGTCTCTGGAGGGACACTTTTCCTCTGACACCAGATTATCCTCTCACCGTGATGGTGGTCAGATCTGATTTTGCCGATCAGTATCCCGACCTGGTGAATATACTGAGGGATGCGGCTCAGGAATCTCTGAACTGGGTGACAGAGAATCCTGCTGAAGCAGCGGGTCTTATCAAAGAACAGGGCTTCACTCTGCCTCCGCCCATTGTGGCTCAGGCCATTCCCAGGAGCAATTATGTTTTTCTGAAAGGGAAGGAGATGGAAGCCCTGATGGCACCCTATTTTTCGAGTCTGATGACCCTCAATCCTGATGTCATCGCTGCTGTTCTCCCGGATAAAGAATTCTACTACTGATATGACTCTTACAGGAAAGAGAAGTATTACCACCATATTATCTCTCCTTCTGTATATGATGATATGGAAGATTCTCTCCCTGATTATAGGCCGGAGTATTATCCTGCCCCCTCCCGAAGAGGTACTCCTTCAGACCTTGACGTTTCTGGGGAGAGCCGGGTCCTGGAGAATGATCCTGGCCAGCACCCTCCGGGGGATGGGCGGGTTTTTCATCAGTCTTCTCCTGGGAATGCTGACAGGTTTTTTTGCAGGAAAAAGCCGCTTCTTTAAATGGTTTTCAGATCCTTTTCTCATCAGTATCCGTTCCATTCCTGTTTTGTCCCTCATACTCCTGGCCATTATATGGTTTCCCACAGAGATGGTGCCGGTGTTCATCTGTTTTCTGGTGGTCTATCCGGTGGTGACATCTGCGGTTTCCATGGGGGTCAGGCAGGTGGACCCGGAGCTCCTTGAAATGGCCGGTGTTTATAATAAGTCCAGCTGGGTCATTTTGAAGGATATTACTCTTCCCTCTATCGCTCCCTATCTTCTCAATGGAATCTCTACCGGCCTGGGATTGACCTGGAAATCGGTTGTGGCTGCCGAGATTCTCAGCATGCCCCGGGAGGGCCTGGGGACCGCCATGCAGACGGCACAGCTCCAATTGGATACGGATCAGCTTTTTGCCTGGACACTGATTGTGGTCCTTCTGGCGGGGTTGAGTGAGTTTCTAGTTCAGCTTCTGGAGAAAAAACAATGATAGCCTGGGAACACTGTAGCTTCGCATATGAAGATCTCCCTATTCTGGATGACTTTTCCTTCTCCCTGGGTGAGACAGGAATGACCGTTTTCCTGGGACCCTCGGGTTGTGGAAAAACGACCCTGCTAAACCTGGCTGCCCGGCTTTTGCAGCCTGGCAAGGGGAGTCTCATCAGAAGGGAAGAATCTTTGAGTTATCTATTTCAGAAACCCAGACTCCTTCCCTGGAAAACAGTGGGGGAGAATATTGGCTTTCCTCTCTCGGATTCCATGGCGGCCGATGAAAAGCGTAGAAAATGTGATTCCCTTATCAAATTAGTCGGTCTTCAGGGATTTGAGGATTTCCATCCCTCCAGACTGAGCGGCGGGATGGAACAAAGAGCAGCCATCGCCCGGGCTTTTATCACTGAGAGTCCTCTCCTGTTGATGGATGAACCCTTCAAAGGCCTGGATATCAAACTGAAAATGCCCTTGATCCGCCTATTGAAAGATCTGCTTCAGATCAGGAAAACCACGGCTGTTCTGGTGACTCATGATGTACGGGAAGCCATCTTGATGGGCGACAGGATTGTCTACCTGGATGGACCGCCTCTGGCTGTTCTCGAAGATATGAAGGGTTTGTTTCCTGTGGAAGAGAGGAATACAGAGTCTCAGGGATTCTATGAGATGGAAAAAAGGCTTTATAACTTGATTCTGAACTGAAAAGTGCAATAAAAGACGGCTCTGAAGATCAAAGCCGTCGTATTCTTATTTTTGGAGTTTTACAAAGCTCCTGAGATTTTCCATCTTGGTTTCTACCAGGCCTCTGGCCTCGGCGGAAGAGAGGAACTTCTTGAACTGACTGAATCCCAAAACTTTCATTACAACACCTTTATTCTTTAATTCAGAACTGATAATGCTGTAGGGATGGAACTGGGGTTCTTTTTTTCCATCCAGTGCCTCGAGGGTGGACACAAGAGTTTTCAGGGCTGTTTGAAGTGAACTCACTTCCTGTATATAGCCCTTTCCGGGAAGGATCAGGGTTTGATTCTCTTCATCCTGAAGGGTTACATATCCGGCTCTTACAGCAGCCGAAACAAAGTCACTCCAGCGCTTATATCCTCTTGGTCCAATCTTCTTCTCATTAAAGTCGCGGTTAAGCATTTTCATTTTGATTTTGACTGATCCCATATTGGATGACTTATTGACTTTCTGTAAAAATACCGCTGATTCTGCCAGGCGTTCAAACCAGTACTCCTTGGGGAAGTTCTTACGACCGCTTTCTTTTTCGTCGGGTTCTGTTTCATCCGTCTCATCATCGTTATCGGGCATCAGTTCTTTATAATCCGCAAAACTGTCTGCCAGGATCAATAGGTCTTGAGCCGCCGTTTTTATGTCACAGATAATATGAACCTTCTTGCCTGATTTTCTTAAAGTTAAAAGAAGAGATCGAAAGTCACTGTCACCAGTGATCAATACAAATGTTGTGATGTGTTCATGAAAGCGTATGAGTTCCAGGGCGTCGGTGACCAGCTGCATGTCTGAACCGTTTTTATTTTTACGGGTCTTCTGGTAGGGAATATGGAGCATGTTGAAATGAAGTCCTGCTAGGGTCGGTCCCAGGGAACGAAACCCCGGTTTGCTCCAGTCGGCATAGGCATAGGATGTTACAACCCTTCCCAGCGACTCGGCATAATCCCACATCCCCTGTATCAACAGGCTGTCGCTGCTGCGGGGAGTTACATTTTCTATGTCCCAGAGAACGGCTACATTCTCGTTCATAATTATATCCTCCAATATCCACATTAAGTGTGGATGTTGTTTTCGAGTTTATCTCTTTTTATTAGAACAAATTCAAAAATAAATCACTCATTTGATGAGAATTGTTTAGGACCAAAGAGCTTGTAGTACAGCAGGGGATGCAGAATGGAAAAAAGTTATAAAAAAACCGTTCCCAGAAGGAACGGTTCAGTTGTGCCACCGAAGAGATTCGAACTCTTGACACGCGGATTTTCAGTCCACTGCTCTACCGACTGAGCTACAGCGGCA
>NZ_JAQIBL010000128.1 GCF_027859075.1 Oceanispirochaeta sp.
TAACATTTCACCACTGATCAAAATAAATAACCCTGTTCACGGGTAATCTGGTTTCTTTATCCACAGGTTTCTCCACCCTACCGATTAATAACATCATCACGACTTTCATGGAATAGGGAATCGTCAGTAAATTTTTGACGTCATCCTCCCGATAAGTCGTAACCAGGGCGGAACCCAGATTTTCATGTTCAGCCTGAATCATCATAAAGGAAATGGCAAAACTCAAATCCATAGGATAAGACAGTTCTCCATTAGGCATCCTATAGCCGATATTTGTCGTACAGGCGGCAATAACTACTGGAGCCTCAGAAAAACGTTCATCCCCATAGGCACTATTTTTTAATTTTTCTTTGATCTCCGGATCTTTCAGAACAATAAAACGCCAGGGCTGCCTGTTCTTAGCCGAGGGGGCTATTCTGCCCGCATTGAGTACTCGATCAAGGGAGTCCTCAGGAATGGGAAGGTCCTGGAAAGATCCAGCAGTCACTCTATTCTTTATTTCGGGAATTAATTCCATGAAATAATAATAGCATAATTGTTAAAAAAAAATAATCAATATTGACGGCATGCCATGGTTTTTCCTATTCTTGATTCATGTCCCGCAGATTAATTCCTTTAGTACTACTCCTCTTTCTTAAAATAGCTCTCTATTCCCAGGAGAATACAATTAAAGACAGTCCCGCTGTTTTCCGTGAAAGCCTGGATTTCATATCAGGGATGGAGTCTAGACAGGAGGGTTCGAAGGATGAAAAAGCTGTTTTTTCCTATATTGAAGATTTTTTAATTTCCAGGAATTTTTCATATGAATTTCAGGGATTAACAGATATTGAAGATTATCATTCTTTTTCCAGCAATCTGGTCGTGACCATACCAGGCAAAAACCAGGAGCAGCTGATTCTGGCCGTCCCTGTAGACACCCCGGTGAATGCTGATGAAGCAGGGAATGATCTGGCATTAAATGCGGCATTAGCCTTGGCATTTATGAATGAATGGACAGCCTTGACTCCCCCCATCACACTCATTTTTTTATTTTCAAGTGCGGATAATTTTCAAAGAGGATATGTAGGATCCCCAGCTTTTTTAAAAAATTATTCATATCAGGCAGATTCATGTCTGGTTTATCTTCTTTTAAAAGAAAAACATGAAATACCTGAAATTTTCGGAAGTACACCAGGCTTAAATGCACCTGCCTGGTTGATGGAAGGCCTCAGGATTAGTTTAACCGCGGCTGGATTGGAATCCCGAATTGATAGTACAGCTCTTTTAATCAATAGAGCAGGACTGTCCACGCGTTATCTTCCCATCATTAAATACCTCGACGAAGATATTCCGGCTGCCGCTCTGATCAGCAGCGGCAGCAGAGGTGCTCCAATCGAAAACCAGGCGGTTCTGTATCTGGATTTTCTACACAAATTCACAAAGCTTTACGAACACGATTTTCCCGAGAACTGGGAGACAAATTATTTTTACCTGGGACGTGACGGATCAATTGTTTCCTTTCTTTCAGAAAGGAATTTACTCATTCTCTATGTATTCATGATCAGCTTAGTTCTGATACTTCCCCTGTTTCAACAGCGGAGTATTTATCTGAATTACAGAAAATTCAGGCATCAATTATGGCTTATACCTGTGATGGTCTATCTTAGTTTCCTTTTTTTTATGATTTCAACCCTCATGCTTGAAGAATTAAGGGCACTTCATAGGTATTCGGACCTCTGGAAACAGTATCCCCTCTATTTTTTCATACTAAAATCAATTACAGTTCTGTTTTTATCTTCTTTCTTTCTCAATATGCTGAGAGGTCTCCCCTTTCCCAGAAACCCGCATTTCTATTCATATTTCGCCTTCATCATATCTTTTATCAATCTTATCATTGTCTCACTCTTTAATATTTCCTTTAGTCCAATCATGCTGATCAGCCTTATTTTTGTTTTTCTTTTTGTCACATCCCGACAGAAAGTCAGTAAAAGAGTATTTATGATCCTGTCCATACTGCCTCAGTTATTGGTTCTTCTTTTTTTATTCAGCAGAGATTATATCACGGTGTATGATTTTTCAATTTTTTCAAGAATTAAAGGAAACTGGGTTCTCACCTTCATTACTCTTCCGCTGATCTGTATGATTTCCAGTTTAAGCTTTTATCATCACCATTATGATAAAAGCCGTCAGGAAGTGAAAACAGCATTGATGACTCTGGTTCTGGCTCTCACCACCGTTTTCATGGTGTATTTCTCATTTCAATTGGAGCCTTTCAGTCCCGGATTCAGGCAGAATCTCATCTTGACGGACAAATTTAATCTAGATTCTCAGCATCGGGAAGTTCTTCTGAGCAGTCCTGGAAATATTGGTTCGGGAAGACTGATTCTGGGATCTACAGTCGTTCCCTTCACTGATATCGGGAATGAAATGAGGATACAGGGAGAAATTGAAGGGAATCCACTGGAAGTTCAATGGGAAACGGATCTGTTTCTGGACAGAAGGATCATTGATCTCACAATTTATTCGGAATTGGAACCCGAAGAGATCCAACTGAATATCAATTCAGATGCGACCATTTTACTCTATGACTGTCCTTACCCCTATGAGATTCAGCCCGACTTAAAGTCTGTGAAGATTTCTATTGGATTAAATCCACCCATGCCCTTGAAGATTCCTCTTATATTCTCAAGAGATTCTTCACCAAATATTGAATTTCATGTAACAAAAAATAAATCCACATACATGGTTGAACTTGATAAGAAACAGATAGACCTGGAAAGACATACTATTGTCTCCAAAACAATTTCTTTCTCGGAGATTCAATCTCCTTCAGTACAAAATTAGTAATTGGAAAGATAGAGACCCCGCTTTATTTTTCTTGTAGCTGTCTTTTCAAAGGCACTCTTCTGTATCTCAAATTTAGAGATGCGCGAGAAAAGAGGCAGCTTCTGGTTCAATTGATTTATCAAGGCATCCATGTCTTTCAGCAGTTGTTCATTTTGACAATCCCCATCATAGTCCCTGAAAAAAAGATCCTGATCTGGATATATTAACGCCGAAAGCTGCTGATCATCCAAATAGACAATCGATTCTTCAATCAGAAGAGTCGACGACAACATGATTTCAATGACTTCTGGGTATATATTTTCACCGGAACTGCGGACGATCACATTTTTGCTTCGTCCCTTGATATAGAGGAATCCATCCCCATCCAGAATGCCCCGGTCCCCCGTCTTGAACCAGCCGTCAGGGCAGAATACGGTCGCCGTCTCTTCCTCTTTTCTAAAGTAGCCTTTCATAACCTGGGGTCCCAAGACTTCAATATCTCCGATGCCGGATTCATCGCAATGACTGATCCGAATTTTAGTATTTCTCACAGCCTTTCCCACAGAACCGAAACGGGATTCTTTCAAGGAAGAAAATGTAAGCAGAGGAGATGTCTCGCTGAGTCCGTATCCCAATAGATAGGGTATGCGGGCCTCTTTCATAAATGTTTCTACCTGCTCGCTGAAATTAGCTCCGCCGATTATGATACATTTTATACGCCCCCCGAAATAGTTCATAACGGATTTTCCTGCGATCCTGTAAAATCCTTTCCTCAAAAGTGGTGACATTGTAGTGGCTTTTTTCAATAAGCTCTTTGATTCAATGAGGGGCACAATTTTCTTTTGAAAAATCTTCTCAAAGATCAGAGGAACTCCGCCCAGAATTGTTGGTTTAACCTTCTGAAAGACAATTTGGAGGTATTCAGGTGTGGGCTTTCTTTTCAAAAAGCAAATCCGTGGGCCCTTATACATGGTAGAAAGAAAAGCAGATGTGGAACCGAATGAGTGTGCCAGAGGAAGCAGTGACAGAAGGATGGCATTTTCGTCAAAACATTCATCAATAAGATCTGTTCCCTCGTACAGATTGGTCACCAGATTATTATGAGTTAACATGACGGCTTTGGAAAATCCGGTTGTACCCGAGGTGTAGAGTAGTTCTGCCACATCCGAAGGATCTGTGGGATAGCATCCCTGATCATCCGCCTGGAGGGAAAGAGTGTCACTTCGATCGGTGAAAGGATTAATGTGTTGATCTCTCTTAATTTGTTCACCTTGCTTTATGATCGAAAAATCATCCATTGAAATGAGAGTTCTATTCTTCAGAGCAGGTAGACTCTCTTTGCCGACATAAGGGGGTGCCAAAATCACAGCAGCACAGCCGGAATTCTCAATGATATGATCGATATCTAAATCGGGAAATTCTTCCATAACAGGCACAACTACGAAGCCGGCAGACATGACCGCCATAAATGAAATGGCCCAGTTGGGAGAGGCTGGACCTAGTAAAACAATAGCATCCGCTTTCTTTAAATCCTGCTGAACGAGCTTTCTTCTCAACTCAGCAACCTGCTGCCCATACTCTTTATAGCTAATAGGTTCATCATCCACAAAGTAAAGGAATGGCCGTTTTTCGTATCTTTTTACCGCTTCCTTATGAAATTCATTTATAGTATTTATTTTTAATAAGAAAGGCATAATTTACTCCTCGGGGATCAAAAATAATTATATATATTTTTCTATGATTTATCAATGTTAATTATTCAGCTTCTTTTTAGTAAATAAGTGTTTTCTACCTTGAAAATCCATATTTAGTGTGATAAATTCATTTCCAGGAAAATAAAGCACATCATGTGGCGCCCCACAGATAGGGTCCTGGAGTTGATTCATGAAATGTCCCCTTTGTGAGAATATGGATGATAAGGTTATTGAGTCACGCCAGAACATCAGCGGTACTTCTATCAGAAGGCGCAGAGAATGCTCTTCCTGCGGCTACCGTTTTACTTCCTATGAGAAGGTTGAAGAAATACCTCTTATGGTTGTTAAAAAAGACAATACAAGACAGCCTTTTGATATAAAAAAGCTGGAGCGGGGAATTCAAAGAGCTGTTGAAAAGCGTCCCATATCCCAGATGATGGTGGACAGTATGCTTCATGATATTGAGGATGAGGCAAACCTGAAAGGTAAATCGAGCCATGAAATCAACTCCATTGAACTGGGAGAGATGGTCATGACTAAGATCTTTAACCTGGATAAGGTTGCCTATGTCCGTTTTGCCTCTGTATACAGGCATTTTGAAAATGTGGAAGAGTTTGTAAACATTATTGATACCCTGAAAAGCTAAAGAGTTCAAAATACCGTGGAGGGGAGAATGGAGCTAAAGAATGACTGGAGAGTTTTTCTGGGTGATGATGCAAAGAGTTTATCAGCCGCGGAAACTGTTATAAAGCGTGTTGTTAAACGAGACGGCAGAGTCGTTCCCTATAACAGATCGAGGATAAGAGAAGCCATTTCAAAAGCAGTTGAGGCAGTTCATGGAAAAGACGATGAGCTCAGTAACAAGCTCACAAAAAACGTTGAAGCCAATTTAATCGTTCTTTTGTCTGATAGGCACCCCAATTCGGCTCCCGCCGTTGAAGAAATACAAGATACAGTGGAAAAAGTCCTGATTGAGTATAACGAGGTTGATATTGCAAGGGCCTACATCCTTTACAGGGCCAGACATGAAGCTATTCGTGATACAAGAAAGCTGATGCTCGATATTAATGAAACCATGGATGGTTATCTTTCACAATCGGACTGGAGAGTCAACGAAAATGCCAATGTCAATTTCTCACTGGGAGGATTGATCCTCCATAATTCAGGAACCATAACGGCCAATTACTGGCTTAAAAATATTTACTCCAAAGATGTCGCCGAAGCACACCGCAGCGGTGCCATGCATATTCATGATCTCTCCATGTTCAGCGGTTACTGTGCCGGTTGGTCAATTCGTCAGCTTATTACAGAGGGTCTGGGAGGGGTCAGCGAAAAGATCACCTCCTGTCCAGCGGGTCATCTTTCGACCCTGATCTTCCAGATAGTCAATTTTCTGGGCATTATGCAGAATGAATGGGCTGGAGCCCAGGCTCTTTCCAGTTTTGATACCTATCTGGCTCCCTTTGTCAAAACTGACAATCTTTCTTTTAAAGAGGTCAAGCAATGTATTCAGAGTTTCATCTTCGGTGTAAACACACCATCCCGCTGGGGTTCTCAGGCACCCTTCACGAATATAACTCTTGACTGGATCTGTCCCAGTGACCTGAAAGAGAAACCAGCCATTGTCGGTGGTGAAGAACAGAATTTTTCTTACGGCGACTGCAAAGAAGAAATGGAAATGATCAATAAGGCATTTATTGAATTGATGATACAGGGAGATGCCAATGGACGAGGGTTTGCCTACCCTATTCCCACCTACAATGTCACCAGTGATTTCAACTGGGATAGTGAAAATGCAAAACTTCTTTTTGAGATGACCGCACGCTATGGCACGCCCTATTTTCAGAATTTTGTTAATTCAGATCTGAATCCTGAAGACGTCCGATCTATGTGCTGCCGTTTACAGCTGGATAAAAGAGAGCTGCGCAAGCGAGGGGGAGGTCTTTTCGGTTCGGATGAGTTTACCGGTTCCATTGGTGTTGTAACCATCAATATGGCCCGGATAGGATATCTGTCATCCAGCCGATCAGGATTCTATGAAAACCTGAACAGAATGTTGGATCTTGCTAAGGAATCACTGGTTGTCAAGCGCAAAGTAATCAACAGGCTTCTGGATGCAGGGCTTTTTCCCTATACCAAACGCTATCTATCACACTTAAATAATCATTTTTCCACCATCGGACTGGTGGGGATGAATGAGTGTCTCCAAAACTTTATGGGTCAGGATATCACAGATCCCGATGCTCATGACTTTGCAGCAGAGATTCTCGATCATATGCGACAACGCCTGTCTGACTATCAGGAAAAATCCGGGGATCTTTTCAATCTGGAAGCTACTCCTGCAGAAAGTACAAGCTATAGGCTGGCCAAGCATGATAAGAAACATTTTCCGAATATTATAACTTCAGGAAACAATGAGAATCCCTATTATACGAATTCTACCCAGCTCCCCGTGGATTACACCCAGGATATTTTCGAAGCCCTGGATCTTCAGGATGATCTTCAGGCCAAGTATACCGGCGGGACTGTCTTTCATGGTTTCCTGGGGGAGGCAATACATGACTGGATGGCATGCCGGGAACTGGTCAAGGCCATCGCTCACAATTACCGCTTACCCTATTTTACAATTTCCCCCACTTTTTCAATTTGTAAAATACACGGCTACATCAGAGGAGAACACTTTAATTGTCCTCTCTGCTGTGAAGAAGAACAGAAAAAAATAAAAAAAGAAATTGAAATACTCGAAAATGAAAAAGCCAGGATAATGGCCGAAGGAGAAATCTGATGGAGAACAGAATAGAAGAATTAGAGACTGAAATTTCTTCACTCAAAATGAAGCTGCAACAGGTGGAAGGTACAACCACAGAAGTATACTCCCGTATCGTGGGGTATTACAGATCGGTAAAAAACTGGAACCTTGGTAAAAAAGAAGAGTACAAAAAGAGAGTCGCCTTTACTAAAATGGATGGAAAACAAGCTGAAACTCTCATACAGGAAGTCTGTCCTGTAACTGAAAAACTGATGGGTGATTCCAAGGGGATTCTCAGCTACAGCTTTTTTTATAGAAGCAGCTGTCCCCATTGTCCTGCCATGAAAGAAGTTCTGGATCAGATTTCTATCGTCGGTGAAACATTGAATGTTGATATGGAAAGGGGCCTGGAAGCGGCATCGGAAAATCTGGTTTTTTCAGCTCCCACAGTCATTTTCAGATCTGCCGATGGTCATGAAATCTTCAGAACCGGTCATCCCTCGGAGGTTATATCCCTTTTTAACCTGGAATCCGTAACAGCCTGATAGAATGCATCTGCCCTCTTCTGTCGGACTGCAAAAGACATCTCTTGCAGACTATCCTGGAAAAGTAGCCTCCGTCCTTTTCTTTCCTGGATGCAATTTGAGATGTTCTTATTGTCATAATCCCGATCTGGTACTGGGAAGAACAGAGGGATTCGTCCGCAGGGACGAAGTGATCAATTTTTTAAAAAACAGGGCTTCCCTTCTGGGAGGGGTAGTAATATCCGGAGGGGAGCCGCTTTTATACAAAGACTTAAAGCTTTTTATGAAGGAAATTCAAACAAGTTGTCATCTTCCAGTCAAGATAGACACAAACGGTCTTTTATCGGATCGTCTGCAGGATCTGATTCAGTCAGATTCTCCTCCTGATTTCATTGCCATGGACATCAAAACATCCCTGTCCTCATATGACCGCTTTGCTGTTTTTCAGAAGGATCAATCGAATATTCAGGATTCGATTAAAATGATTATTCAATCGGGCATTCCTTCTCAATTCAGAACAACTGTTCATCCGGATTTTATCGATGTTTCAATGATAGATGAAATTTCTGGAATGATTAGAGGCTGTACATCCTATGTATTGAATTCTTTTCAACCAGGGAATTGCCTGGATACAGCCTATAATGCACACAATCCAACGGACACTATGTTGCTGAGAGAGCTTTATAAGGGGTTTCTAGAACAGGGAATACCCTGTTCCTGTGTATCACTTGAGTATGGCAGCAATTCTTTCTAGAACTTTTTTTCGATCCAGGGGTTTGACAATATAATTTTTGGCCCCGGCAATCAAAGCCTTTTTGACTAAATCCTGTTTGCCAAGGGCACTGATCATGACAACATTGGCTTTTGGATCAAAAGCAATGATGTGTTCCAGAGCCGACACTCCATCCATTTTGGGCATAGTAATGTCGAGGGTTACAATGTCAACACCGGGAGACAATTCCTTGTATTTTTCGATGCCTTCCACACCGTCGGCAGCCTGTCCAACGACTTCAAATCCCTCAGATGTAAGAATTTGACTGATCTGTTTTCTCACAAACATGGAATCGTCAATGACCAGTACTTTATAAGGTACTCCACCGGGGCTAATGCCGTCGGGTTGTTTTTCATTGATTGTTGGAAAATCAGCATTCGCTTTCATTCGAAGCCTCCCACTAAATGCTTTCAGTAATGATACATTATATATCGGTAGTATAGATCATAAAATTGAAGGTGAACCATCTCCTTTAAAGGAACTGATTAACTTTTTGAAAAAAACTATGCCAGCACCTTTAATTATTATACTATCAATAATAGGAGAAGCTCCAATGAAAGATGAAACAATAATTCAGGATAGTCCTGTTGGCCGTCGTCTTGGTAAACTAGGACACAAAGACATCCATTGTCTCCTGTTTAATGGGAAAGAAATAAAAGTTACCAGCCGCATGACAATCGGGCGAGATAAAAATAATAATTTTGTCATCAATGATGGACTGGTTTCCCGTTTTCATCTGGAAATCCAGCAAATCAGGGGCAGCTACTTTGTTCAGGACAGAAACAGCAGTAATGGGACCTGGATCAATGGAAAAAGAATTACCCCCGGAAAATATATAAAACTAAAACAGGGGGATAAACTTATCCTGGGCAGCAGAATCGAAATGACCATGATCTGATTCTTTACATCCTCAGCTCATCAGTATATTTTATCTCATAGTCTCTGAATTTTTAAAAAGAGAAATATAAGGAAAATTTATGAAAATCAACAGATACAGTTGGAAAGATATGGAGAAACAGGAGAAGGAACTCCTTTTTTCCAGGTCTGAAACAGATATTAGAGACGTTCAAGAGAGTGTAATAAAGATCATCGAAGATGTAAAAACCGGAGGAGATGCCGCCCTCCTGTCGTACAATCATAAATTTGACAAAACTTCTTTGGATATGAAACTAAGGGTCAGCACCAAAGAGTTTGAAGAAGCTGAGGCTCTTCTTTCAGAAAAAGTGAAAGAGGCACTGCGCTATTCGATCGAAAACGTCAGACGTTTTCATGAGACTCAAAAGCCTGAATCCATGAAGATGATAGAAATCCAACCTGGTCTTCTGGCTGGAGAAAAAGCCATGCCTATTGACTCGGTGGGTTTATATGTTCCCAGGGGAAGAGGGTTCTTCCCTTCCATGCTGTATATGCTGGCCATTCCAGCGGTCACAGCCGGTGTCAGAAGAGTCTGTGTCGTGACTCCACCGGATGAAAATGGAACGGTTGATCCGGCCTGCCTCTATGCTGCCCGTCTCTGCAAGGTCCATGAGGTGTATAAGGTGGGAGGAGCCCAGGCGATTGCCGCCCTGGCTTTTGGTACCGAATCTATTGTCAGAGTGGATAAACTCTGCGGCCCGGGAAGTATGTATGTCAGTGCGGCGAAAAGAATACTCTATGGCCAGGTGGATGTCGGTCTCCCTGCGGGACCATCGGAATCCATCGTCATTGCCGACGGTTTCGCAAATCCCGAGAAAGTAGCCCTGGATTTGATGATAGAAGCCGAGCATGGCTCTGATTCTGCGGCTCTTTTAATAACCGATGACCCTCTCCTGGCCGATCGCTGTGAGTCAAAAATCAGAGAATTATGCGCTGGTTTGCCGGAGCCTCGAAAAACTTTTGTTGAGGATGTCATGAAGGGGTACGGTGGCATTATTTTGACTGAATCATTGGAGCAGTCCGCGGAAATTGCCAATCAATTGGCTACAGAACACCTTCAAATCCAGACAAGAGAACCCTTTCATGCCCTCTCTTTGATCCGAAATGCCGGAGAGATCCTTCTGGGGGAGAACACACCCTTTTCCATCGCCAATTACTCTGTGGGCCCGAACGCCGTTCTCCCTACAGGTGGAAATGCCCGGACCTGGTCGGCCGTCTCGGTCAGAGATTTTATCAAATACTCTTCGGTAATTTACAGCACCGAATCCGCATTGAAAGAGATGTCTCCCTTTGTTGAATGCCTTTCCGACTATGAAGGGTTTACGACTCATGGGGATGCTCTTAAAAAAAGAAGGATTTAATGCAGAGAATTTCAGATATTGATGATGCTTTTGCATGGATTGAATCCTTTACCAATCTGGAAAAGAATGTAAAAGACCTTAAAAAAAAATACCGTCCCGATCGGATGTTCAGCCTCTTGGACCATTTTGGAAATCCTCAAGATGATTTCAAAATCATTCATATTGCCGGATCCAAAGGCAAGGGCTCCACATCGGTATTATTAGCCTCGGCACTGGCTCAGAAAGGTTTAAAAACCGGCTTGTATACATCTCCTCATGTTAATCATTATAGAGAGAGGATTCAGGTCAATAGATCTGTTCTTCCCGATGATTTGTATGTTGATATGATAAACCATATCCGGGAACAACTCGATTTTGAACTACCCGGGTATACAGAACCAACGACATTTGAGTTATTGACCCTCCTTGCCTACCTGCTTTTTCAAAAAGAGCACTGTGAGTGGTGTGTCCTTGAAACAGGCCTGGGGGGGCGACTGGATGCGACAAATACAGTCCATCCTGAGGCGGTTGTCTTGACCCCTATTGAAAAAGAGCATACCCAATGGCTGGGTGAAGAGATCCTGTCCATCGCCCGTGAGAAGGCGGGAATCATAAAAAAAGAAGTTCCTGTATTTTCCTCCCCACAGAGAGTAGAGGTTGAAGCCCTGTTCAGGGAGATATCACTGGAAAAGAACGCGCCCTTCCATTATCTCCCGGATTCCATTTCCGGCATTGAATCCTCGGTAAACCTGGATGGTACAGGATTCATCCTGAATAAGAGGGAAGGCCCCGTCCTTCGTGGTCAATTGTCCATGATTGGTCATATTCAACCTTGGAACGCTGCATTGGCCCTCGAATTGTTAATATTCTTGTTTCCCGATGAGGAGCTTCATACCTGGCTTAAGGGATTTGAAAAAGCATCATTATTGGCCCATATGGAAGTCTTGTCCACCGAGCCGCTGATTCTGTGTGATGGATCCCATACTCCCCAGTCAGTCCGTATGGCTCTGGATACATTTTTGGATTTGTCTGCCCGATTTAAGCATAAGAATCTCCTTTTTGCCTGCCAGGATGACAAGGAAGTCTATGATATTGCATCCCTCCTCTCAGACAGCTTCAGTTCCATTGTCATAACGACACCCGGGTATTTCAAAAAAAGCCATCCTTCTGCCGTGCATAAGATATTTGCTTCTATGTTTGACAATTGTATACTGGAAGAAGATCCCTCCAGGGCATTGAAATTATTACTGGGTGCAGACGACCCTATTCTCATCCTGGGATCCTTTTTTCTGGCTGGAGAAATCAAGAAACTTTATCGAGGTATACCATGAAGGATCCGCGTCTCGAAAAACTGGCCCACTCACTAATTCACTATTCTATCGAACTGAAACCAGGAGAGAAGGTCCTCATTCATATGAACGGGAACCAGGCTGAGCCTCTTGTGAAAATCCTTGTTGATCATATATATCAAGCAGGAGGCATTCCTTTTTTCAGTCATACCAACGAACGTCTTCTGAGAGCCCTGCTAATGAATACCTCGGTAGAGCAGCTGGATATTATGGCTGAATCAGACCGCCTCCGCATGAGCAAAATGGATGCCTATATTGGAATCGGAAGTGTGGATAATCCATTCGAAAACAGCGATGTCCCCCCCGAGATGATGAAACTTTATATGGAAAAATATGTCAAACCGGTGCATATGAAGGAGAGGATCAGAAATACACGATGGGCTGTTCTCCGCTATCCTACCGCCTCTATGGCCCAGGCGGCCGGTTTGAGTCAGGAAGCATTTGAGGATTTTTATTTTCAGGTCTCCAATCTTGATTATAGCAAAATGTCAAAAGCCATGGATAAGCTGGTGACACTCATGGAAAAAACCGATCGGGTCAGGATCACCGGCCCCGGAACGGATCTCCGGTTTTCCATCAAGGGAATGAGAGCCATTAAATGTGACGGCAAATTAAATATTCCAGATGGAGAAGTCTTCACGGCACCCCTCAAAGAGAGCGTTGAAGGTACTCTCGCTTACAACTGCCCAGCCGAATATATGGGTTTAATTTATGAAAATATTAAACTCCGCTTTGAGAAAGGAAAGATTGTCGAAGCCGAGTCCAATGATACAAAGAGGGTCAATGAGGTCTTCGATACGGACGAGGGAGCCCGGTATATTGGTGAGTTTGCTATCGGTGTTAATCCCTATATCCTTCATCCCATGAAAAATACACTCTTTGATGAAAAAATCATGGGAAGCTTTCACTTTACACCCGGAAATGCCTATGATACGGCTGATAATGGGAACAAATCTTCGGTGCACTGGGACCTTGTCTGTATTCAGACCGTTGAATACGGTGGAGGACGGATCTATTTTGATGATATTCTGATCAGAGATAAGGGGATTTTTGTTGTGGATGATCTTTAGGACCTCAATCCTGAAAAGCTGATGGATTTCTATGAATGAACTTATTGTATTCAGAAAACACGTGGTCGCCCGGCTCATTAACTTTTTATTTTTGATCCCCATTATTCTGGCCTATAGACCTCTTCTGGTTCGATTTAACCGTTCTGAGTTGATCTGGTATTCACTGGGGTTTTTACTCATCCTGATTATTATCATCATGAGCAACAGACGTCCTTATCTCTTCCTGGAAGAGAAAAAGCTGACTCTGAATCTGCATTACTACCAGAATCCAGAGGTTCATACCCTGGAAAGGATCACCCTGATTGAACCTCTGGGAAATCACTCCTGCCGCATCCATTCCCGAGATTTCAGACCAGTGCGGATCACTTTGAGTCCTCTTGATTTGAAGAGACTGTTTAAAACTCTTTCAGAAAGGAATATCAAGATTAAAAAAATATGAAACATACAGCCCTGCTCTTCTTTCTTTTTCTTTTTTTATCCTGCCGAGTTCAAACTATATCAACACCTACTCCAGAAGAACAACGACAGTATAATGACATACCCCGCAGAGGAATTGCCATCTTGTTAGACCAGGAAATTCAAAACGGCCGGAAAATCCTGATCTCAGGGAACAGCCAGGCACCGGAACAGTTTGAGCTTTTAAGGTATCTCCTTCCTGTGCTTCATGACCAGGACAGTCTCAACATCGGCTTCTGGTTTCTGGAAGGGAATAGTGACCAGGAGATATTGTCATATCTGAAAAACGATTCAGCCGCACTCAGTGAGTCGGAATTACTATTTAACACGGATCCCCTTCTCTGCGGATTTCAGGAATATGTCGACTTCTTGATTTATATGAGGGATTTCTATAACTCCCTTGATCATCAGGAAACTATGGTTATTACAAATTCCGATGAGGCCTCTGTATATTACTCCCTTTTCAGACCTGGTATTAAAAATTCTGATCGGACTCATTTTCTGATTCACAGCCCCATCCTGATGGAAAATAATAGAGTTGAACTACCCTTTAAAGGCCTACTCTATTTCCAGATGATCCATGAATGGCCCCTTGATCGATTCAGCGCCATAGAAATTAAAGATACACTGTTGGAAAATCGGTATCTGACAAGCAGTGATCAGGACCAGCACAGGACTGCTGGAATGAGGACAGATGTCCTGATCCTCCTCTATTACCCGACTTCCTATAAGCCCCTTTCCAGAATTGAAGGATTTATAAACGAAGAGAATATTTCAGAAGCCCTGAAGTCCTTTCCCGGACAGATCATTAGAAAAAAAGTCAAACCGGCCTCTTATCTTGTCAATAAGAAAGTAGAAAGGTTCCATAGGGCATTGAATAGAAAAATGAAAAATGAATATGAACAGATTCTGCAGATGGAACCTGTTCTGCAGGAATAGATCATTTTTTTAATATTTATTATACTAGGATCATTATGATACAAATCAACGAAAATTATACCAAATTACAGGCTTCCTACTTGTTTGTAGAGATTGCCAGAAAAGTAGCGGAATTCCAGAAAAATCATCCGGAAAAAGATATCATCAAAATGGGAATAGGCGATGTAACCAAGCCTCTTCCAGAAGCCTGTCTGAAGGCTTTTCACGATGGTGTTGATGAATTAGCTTCAGAAGCCAGCTTTAAGGGCTACGGTCCCGAGAAGGGATATGAGTTTTTGAGACAGGCTATTGCCGAAAATGATTTCCAGAGTCGTGGTGTCTCTATTACTGCCAATGATATTTTTGTCAGCGATGGAGCCAAATGTGATACAGGGAATTTCCAGGAATTGTTTTCCACATCCGCCTCCATTGCCATACCGGATCCAGTTTATCCGGTATATGTGGATACAAATGTCATGGCAGGACGCTCCGGAAAAGCTATGGGCGCCCGTTATGAAGGATTCAATTATCTTGAAGGATCCGAAGAGAATGGTTTTGTCCCGGGTCCTAAGGGAGTTAAAGCTGATTTGATCTATCTCTGCTATCCAAACAATCCGACAGGGGCCGTTGCCTCAAGAGCACAGCTTCAGGAATGGGTGGATTATGCCATTGCCAACAAGGCGCTCATTCTCTTTGATGCTGCATATGAGGCTTTTATCAGAGACCCTGAAATTCCCCACAGTATTTTTGAGATACCCGGGGCGGAGAAAGTGGCTGTTGAGTTTAGAAGCTTTTCCAAAACTGCCGGATTTACCGGAACCAGGTGTGCTTATACGGTTGTTCCATCTGCCTGCATCGTCTGGGATTCCGAAGGAAATGAATATTCACTTCAGAATCTTTGGAACAGGAGACACTCTACCAAATTTAATGGAGTATCCTATCCAGTACAGAAAGCAGCGGCGGCGATCTATTCTGAAGAAGGAAAGATTCAGGTTCGTGGTCTTATTGATTATTATCTGAATAATGCTTCCATTATCCTTAAAAAAATGAAAGAAGCCGGTTATTCCTGCACAGGAGGAGTCAATTCTCCCTATATTTGGGTGAATACCGGAAAAGACAGTTGGGAGACTTTTGATATGATCCTCAACAAGGCCGCCGTCGTATTAACTCCGGGTAGTGGTTTTGGACAATGCGGTGAAGGTTATATTCGCATCAGTGCCTTTAACAGTCTGGAGAATGTGATGCAGGCCATGGACAGGATTACACAGGCACTTAAGAATTAAAAAATTGAATTCTGAAAAGGGGGAAGATCATTTCGGGAGATCTTTTCCTTTTTCAGAAAAATGAATCCCATAATTTTTGTCGATTCCTGGTCAATTTCTGATGATTATCTACCGAAAATAATAATATACAAAAAAGAACATTGGACAGATATGAATGACTGTTGAAAATGAATCGGGAACAGAGAGTATTAAAGACAAGAGCAGACAAATATATTTCTCTCTCGTTACTTTATTCATTCTTTCTTCTATATTCCTGTTATACACACTCCTCTCACAGCAATTCAAACCTTATTTTCAGATTTCCCAGACCCTCTGTACTCTATGGCTGGGAACGATAATATTAAATCTTGATAGAAAGAAAGTGCTCGGTGACAAGGATATCATACGAGCCTGTCTGCCCTTAAATATAGTCTGTCCACTCCTCTTATTCTCTCTCAATACCTATCAGAACCTGATAGTTTACAATATAGTACTGGCTTTTTTTGCAGTTTATTTCCTTTTTTCATTTCCTATATCTCACAAAACCAATCTGATTTTTTATATTATTTTTACCATTGAGTACATTGTTGTCTCAATTTTTCATGGGATTTTCAGCCCTATAGAATTCATAAACTCCGGGGCTATCCTGTTAAATCTTCTCCTTTTGTCTCTGGGTGTGTCCCTGAGGCAAAGTAATCTGTACCGGGATGACCTGAATCACTGCCGTAGAAATTTAAACCAGCTTAAAAATTCTCAAGGTTCATCAGAGGAGGGAGATCCTATTCTGGGAATCTTCAGCAGGTCTGGGGGGATGAAAGTCCTGAAGCAGACTATGAAATGGGCCGAGCGTTATGAGATCCCCCTGACAGTCTGCTATATGGAATTAAACGGAAGCCGTGATGAGCATATAAATTCAATTACACGAGGCATTTTCAAGAGGATTAGAGAAACGGATACTCTTTTTCGTCTTGGTAAAGCCGAAATGCTGCTGATCCTGCCGGACTGTGAGAAAAACAATGCCCTGGATGTGATTAAACATATCAAAGAAACCCTGTCTACGACACCCTCGTATAAATTGCTTCACTACGGTCTAGCTGATTTTCAGTCTGAAATAATTCGCTCACCAAATGAGTTTATCATCATAGCCAACAAGGCCAGTGAAACAGCCTGATCTTCTGGATTAGATTTTCATAAAATATCTGCTTTTTTTTTTGTTAAAAGTGAATGATAATTAATTCCATGATATATAAAAGTGATTTTTCCAGTACAAAAATAATCGGTACAATCGGACCAGCCTGTGCTGATCCGGATGTTCTTAAAAAAATGATTGAAGCCGGAATGAATGTCGCCAGGGTAAACTGCTCCCATGGAGAACCCGGGGAACTCCTGAAAATTATTCAATATGTCAATAAAACCTCTGCTGAAATGGGCATTCATCTTCCCATTCTGGCGGATTTGAGTGGTCCCAAGATCAGATTGGGTAAACTTGAGCATGAAGTCCCTGTTAAAGAAGGGGATGAAATTATATTATGCAGCGATCCTGAAAATAAATCTCCCGGCAAATTCACAGCTGGGTATCCCGGTTTAGCCGATGATATCCGCCGGGGACACAAGATTCTCATCGATGATGGTTTGATACAGATGGAAGTCATCGAGGTGTCGGCTCCCGATATTAAATGCAGAGTGATGAATGATGGAATTCTCAAATCCCGGAAAGGGATAAATCTGCCGGGGGTTCCCATCAGTCTTTCTGCTCTCACCGAAAAGGACAGGAGAGATGTAGAGTTTTTAGCAACTGCCGAAGTTGACTACATTGCCCTCTCTTTTGTTCGTCGAAAAGAGGATATTCGGGAATTGAGAGCCCTCCTGAAATCAAAGGGCTGTCATCTTCCTATCATTGCAAAGGTTGAAAAACCTGAAGCTCTGGATGATCTGCAGGGTATCGTGGAAGAAGCAGATATTATTATGGTGGCCAGAGGAGATCTGGGGGTCGAGATTCCGACTGAAGACGTACCTGTTATTCAAAAACAAATAATTTCTTTATGCAATAGTGAAAACAAACCCGTTATTACTGCCACTCAGATGCTGGATTCCATGATCAGCAACCCCCGCCCCACTCGAGCAGAAGCCAGTGATGTTGCTAATGCTGTCTTTGATGGTACCGATGCTGTCATGTTGAGCGGAGAGACTTCTGTGGGATTGTATCCTCTGGAAACAGTTAAGATTATGAAAAAAATTGTAAAAACCGCAGAAAAAAACCTTTCAAGCGAACGGCTGGTAAGCCTCAGACGTAGAGAAAAATTGAAAACTCACGAAGCTTCTATATGTAATGCCGCCTGTATCATGGCTGAACAGGCAGCTGCTAAATTTATCATAGCCATTACCCGTTCAGGCAGGACTGCCCTGCTTCTCAGTCAATACAGAACCTCAGTCCCCATACTGGCCTTCACAGAGAGTGAAAAGACAATTCGCTACCTGAGTATCGTCTGGGGTGTTCGGGGCGAAAAAATCGAGAATGTGAGTGATACAGACAGTACTTTGAAACAGGCTCTGAGACTGGCAAAGGATCGAGGCTATGTGGCCGCGGGTGATACTGTGATTTATGCCACTGGTATACCCCTTTTGGAAAGCAACGCTACAAATATGATTAAAATAGAAAAGGTTTAGAAGAAATTATTGAATACTGCAATGTTAAAAAAGCAACTGAGAGTCTGGTTTATTCTTGATTTGGTGGCCGATTTCCTTACCGCACTTCCCCTTATGATCATTCCCGTTGCCTTTTTAAAGCTTCTGGGATGGTCTGTCGTTGATCCTGTTGCATCCAGGATATGCGCCGCCGCTTTATTCGGAATCGGTATTGAATCTTTTTTAGGTAGAAATTCAGATATTAAAACATTCATTGCTATGCTGAATCTTAAGATAATATGGTCAATGACAGCGATTGTCGGATTTATTATAAATCTGATGAATCATACTCATGGAAATCCTCCCGCTCTCTGGGCCTTTCTGATTATTTTTATACTCTTCCATGCTCTCTGGCTCTATTACAGAATCAAGCTCCATTCTGTACAAGATGAAATAACTCAATAGTGCAGTCTTTTTCTGAGCTTGATTCCCGTCTGCTCATTCATCCCATGATTCGGATCATCCTTTACTGTATCTGCGGAAAACAGTAAAAATGTAAATTCCATAGAGTGCTGTTGCTGTAACAGCAATGACTTTGAAGGATAATATGAGGGAGTACTTATCTCCCAGCCAACCCATTAAAGGGAAAAGCAATATCATAAGAAGACTGAACACCATGGATTGGTAAGAAAGGATGGTGGCCCGGAACTCTCCGGGTATCAATTTATTAATATAATCGCTGACCGTGACAATCAGAACTCCTTCAAGAGATCCGGTCAATATAAAAAACAAGGCTTTCCAGGAAGAAAGAGCCACACCCCAAAGAGAGAAAAGAAGAAGGACAGGCAGAAACAGCAGGAGACGGAATTCTCCGATCTTTTTGTCCAGTCCGGGCGCCGCCAATCCTGATAAACCGGCAATGATACACTGGGCCGCAAATACAATCCCCATATACCACTCACTGAACCCCTCGGATTTCCACCAGGTCTGAAGATAAAAATACTGACAGGTGGAGAAGACAAAGATTCCTTCAGTAAATACAATCAGATAAGCAATCCTGACTTCTTTTCTTATGACCAGAATGCTGTCTTTGCTCTGTTTGATCAGAGAATTAATTATTTTCAGAACAATCGAGCCACTTTGACTGTTCTCCTGTCTGTTAATAGGAGGCTCAACCATAAAGAAGGCATTGATGAGAGAAAAAATGGCGAGAGTGATAGTCGCTGTGAACACAATATTGTAATCTTTGGTGGCAAAATAGCCCCCGGATAAGAAGGCGATGATGGATGAAAGTTGAAAAATCAACTCCTTCCTGGACCTGATTCCCATAAAATTATTTTCTTTTTCAAGAGTAACAAGAGAATCATACACCAGAGCCTCTCCTGCTCCCGATTCGAGATTATAACTGATGGCAGTGAGAATAAATCCTGCGGCCTGAAAAACAAACTGATCGGAAAACCAGAGAAAGAATTGACTGGCAATAAAGAAGCCTCGTCCCATGACACGGCTGTTTTTCCGTCCCCAGAGGTCTGCCACGGCCCCTGTGGGGACTTCCATCAGAAAGGAGGTTATATGAAAGATTCCTTCCAAAAGGCCCAGCTCCAGCAAAGAAAAACCCTTCAGGCTCAGATATATCATCCAGAGAGCATGGAGTAGATTGAGGTTGGATAAAAATGTAAATGAATAATCAAGACCGATATTCCGGGATAAGCTGGTTTTCATAAAAAACTCCACATAAATAAGAAATAAAGCCATTCTCTATATCAGGAATGAGAACTTTGAAATCTGATTCTGTGGTTGTTCAAGCAGTTTCAGCTTATTTTAAACCATATTTGAATCGTATTTTTTTATCCTCTTTCAAAAGGATAAAATAGAGCCAAAAGTGAGATTCGAACTCACGACCTACGCTTTACGAGAGCGTTGCTCTACCCCTGAGCTATTTTGGCATGATCGTAGTTATTATACATAGAGACCCCAGAATATCAAGTTCAATTCTGAAAATTCAAAGACAAAAATAATGATCAAAAATTGACAGTTTCCTCATTTAATTCGATAATGTTTTTATAGGGGAAATAAGATGGATTCCAGCAACAGTAGAAAGTTTTACCGCGCCGATTTCAAGACACATGGGTATATACATTTAAGTGACGACGAACAGATTCCTTTCGAATTGATCAACATATCCCTCAAAGGCATACTCCTCAACATGAGCGACAGCTCTTTGCAGAAGGGTGAAGCCTATGATCTGAGGATTAAGCTGATGTCAACTGAGATTGAGATCAAAACAATTTCTGTTCTTGTTCACGAAGATGGTATTAAGAAAGGTTTTTTCTTCAGGGAAATCGATCTGGACAGTATGATTCATCTAAGAAGACTTCTTGAATTGAATGTACCCAATGAAGGTGAGATCGAAAAAGAACTTTCTTTTCTTAAAGATTATTCCTGACAATGGATAATCAGGACTCTTTCTTATCCTGATTACTCCTGCGGGATGATACAAATCTCTTGAAGTCATTAATATTTTTGACGATGATTCGTCCCTCATAAACTTCTACACGTCTTTGAGCGACAAAATGATCCAGAATTTTTCTACAATCCTCGGGAGACATGCCTGCCCAGTGAGCAATATCATCAATAGAGGAATGAAAGGTTCTCACTCCCTGGTTCTCTTCATCGGCTGGAATCTCCTCACCTTCAGAGAGCATAAGAAAAACATCCGCCACGCGGGCATGAACATCTTCCAATGTCAAAATCTGGAACCGTCTCTTCTGATCATAGATTCTTTTTGCGAAAAGTTTCAAAAGTTTCAGCGCAATCTGGGGGTTTCCCAACATGAGTATCTGAAAATTCTCTCTGTTGAACTCAAGTAGCTTAGTTTCTTCTGTGGCAATAATGGTTGCACTTCTGGGTGCTTCTTCCAACAGTGCCATTTCACCAAAAAATTCCCCGGGCTGAAGTATATCAATAGTTTTTTCGATGGCTCCGAAGATTTTGACAATCTTAACTTTTCCCGATTGAATCAGATAAAATGAATCACCCGGTTCATACTCACAAAATATGACGGCTCCGGCTTTAAATGTAACAGCAAATCGATTGAATACGGATAGATCTAAAGCCATCAGGAGCCCCCTAACTGTTCAAGAAGCAGTACTGCATCACGCTGTTCGGGACAGCCTTCATCCAGCAGCGAGGAGGATTTATTCAAAAAACTCTTAGCTTTTTCTTTGTCATCCAGCATGAGATATGATTTTCCAATATAATAAAGTGCTTCACCCATGCGGGAATGGGCAGGATTTCTTTTTAGAATATCCGTAAAATGTTTGATAGTTTCATTTCCTTTTTTCAGCCTGAACACACAGATACCAGCTTCAAAATCTGTCAGGATCTTTTGATCTGGATTTGACTTAGAAAGAATAATGAAGGCTTTTAAAGCTTCAACATAATTCCCCTTGTCTCTTAAGGCGAGGGCTTTTTCCATCGTATATTCAACTCGCGGAGCTGCGACAGGGGCAGAAGGGCCTGATTCGATAGAGTCCTTCCTGCTTTCTGCATATTCAATTTTCCGTCTGACTTCATCGACATAGCGCCCGGCGGGATAATAAATCAGATATCTGTTGAATGCATCGGCGGCTTGTAAATGCTTTTTATTATTAAAATAATACTCCCCTACCGAATACAGGCCTTTTTCGGCATCCACCTGCTCATCAACTGACATGAGGCTGCGAACCTGTTTATGTATCCTTCTGAGCTGGTTTGAAAATACTTTAAGCATTTTCATTATGATGCGGCTGTTGCTGGATAAGAGTTGTTCAAAATCATCTACTGTAAACTGAATGACCGTGGAGTTAACCATGACCACAGCCGTTTCATCATGGGGATATTTGCCAAAGGCAGCCTTGACTCCGAAAAATTCCCCGGTCTGGACATAGTCATGCATTTCCTGACCGGTTTGAATATCAAGATAATTCAGAGAGACCTGCCCTTTCTGCAGGATATATACGGATTCACCCTTATCACCCTTGAAGTAGACAATTGAGTTTGCTTTAAAAGATATGGCTTTTGGGGGCATTCCGGCTCCTGGCTCAAACTATTTTAGATATTAATTCTTAGGACTCCATAGTGTCAATCATTATTATAGGCAATAATGAAAGGACTCACAATAATAAATTAGGGTGAAAAGGTTTATTCTCATCTCTTGCATTTAGGGATTAAACTTTTTATTCTGTTTTTATGGTAGATCTTCATACTCATTCAACAGCATCTGACGGAACTTGTACACCATCGGAACTTCTCAGACAGGCATCAGAACTGGGCTTGACAGCCCTTGCTCTCACCGATCATGACACCCTGGACGGCCTGGAAGAGGCTCAGAAAGCCGCAGAGGCTCTGGGTATCCAGTTTATTCCCGGAATTGAACTGGAAATAAAACATCATCCCGGAGAGTTGCATCTTTTAGGACTTGCCATAACAGAATGGAAAGATTCAACACTTTCTGATTTTCTGGTTGAAGTAAGAAGTCACAGAAATAATAGGAATAGTAAAATGCTGGACCTTTTTCGGGATGAAGGCATTCATATCAGTGAAGAGGACTTGAAGAGTGCAGCAGGCGGGAGAATTATTGCCCGTCCGCATTTTGCAAAAATTCTTGTAGAAAGAAAGCTTGCCAAAAATATCAAGCAGGCTTTTGACCGTTTCCTTGGAGCAGGTCAAAAATTTTACCTTCCCAAAAAAGTCATGGTAATGGAACAGGCCATCGGTCTCATCCATGATGCCGGTGGTTATGCTGTTATTGCTCATCCTCTCTCTCTTTACCTGTCCTGGGGAAAACTTCCTGTCAGATTCAAGGAATGGAAAGAAATGGGACTGGATGGAGTGGAAGCCTGGCATTCGGGAGCTACGGAAAATCAGGCCACCCGTTTTGAAACGGTAGCCCGGGAATGCGGACTCTTTGTTACAGGTGGAAGCGATTATCACGGCGCCAACAGAAAAGACCGCTCTCTGGGAATGGGTGGAGGAAATAAACCGGTTCCGGATGAATTATTGGCAGCATTTAAATGAAGCACTTTTTAAACCTGCTCCTTATCATGGTGTCGTTTTCCCTATATGCCCAATATCCTCTTATTCATGAAACCTCCAGTTATAAGGACAAATTATTTAAACAACAGCAGAAAGAGACGGAGTCATGGTATTTTAATGAGGCTCGAGGGACTCCCCCACCGCCTTTGTCCATTTACAGATATAAACCCAGGGATGGAGATACCCTCATCATGCTTTCAGCAGCCTTCAACCTGCCTGTCGATACGGTAGCAACGATCAACGGTTTTGAGAATAATGCAGATTTTTCAATAGAAAATGAAATTCTTATTCCATCAGCACCTGGACTGTATCTTTATACGGAATCCCAGTCATCCTGGATGCTCTCTCTCAGAGAGGCTCTCGAGGATAAACAAAGTTTAACCATTATTCTGAATATTAAAAATGAGAAACATGAGGTTCAGTATTACCAGGGGCTGGCATTACCCTCCAGGCATAAAGCCAGGTTTGTGTTGCCTCTTTTTCTTTCTCCTCTGAATAAACGCATCATTACTTCGCCTTACGGCTACAGAAATCACCCTGTGACAGGAGAATGGGGACTGCATCGGGGGACTGATTACAGGGCTTCCCTGGACAGTCCCATCTTTTCCTGCGCCGACGGGACTGTTATATCTACAGGAGAATTTGAAGATTATGGAAAATTTATTATAATAAAACACAAGAACGGTTATACTAGCTTATATGGTCATTTGAACAAAATTCTGGTCATAAAAAACCAGAGGGTACTCGAAGGATTTCAAATAGCAGAATCTGGAAATACCGGAGTATCCACCGGTCCTCATCTGCACTTTGAAATCCGGAAAAATATTAAAACAGTTGATCCTGAGAATCTTCTTCTCAATGATAGGGAATGAGTGCTATGAAAAAAATATTACTTCTGTTTATGTATACAACATTAACATTCTCATTGACTGCCGAAAATATTCGGGGTCCTGTATCTGGAACTTTATCCCTCGGTGGAAATACCCGTATCAACACACGAATAGAAAATCTCTGCGGTATAGACCTGAAAAATATTTCCCCCCTCATCCAGGGCCTGAAGCTGACTGTTTTGGCGGACGATGAGATGGTTATATACCGGAACAGCTTTGCCTTGTATCTCTATAAAAATCTGGAAGGGGACTTTTCCGAGGAGAAAAGCAGCTACAATGGGACACAGGCGTTTATGCATTTTCTTACTTTTTCGGATTCCCTGAATGTGCTGATCCCTTTGGACAAGAACCATACCCTGTCACCAGACAGATTGTCCTATCTCCTCTCCGACACAGACAGCAGGGAGAACTTCCCCATGGTTCTCACGATTCTTCCTATCACAAAAGGAATACCAGACTCTGTCTATAATAAAGATATAACCATTGAGATGACTCCGGTTTTCTTCAATAAAGGTTCTTTAGATCTCCATGTATTAAACGACAGGGGTGAAGAACTCCAGGATGGAATAAGGATCAGCATTGACAATAAAAGCTATGACTGGCCCGGAGGTCCCTACATTCTGGGAGCAGGTCTTCATAATCTTGATATCAGAACAGACGAGGGAAACGAAGATTCCCTCTCCTTCACTCTCAAGGCAGGACAAACCCTCAGCCTTGATCATGTCCTCCAATATCAGCTTCCCCTGCTGACCATTGAGACCATTGCTGGTTTATCCGTTTATCTGGATGAACGTCTTCTGACACCCCCGGAATTGGATGAATCAATTGAAATTCAGCCTGGAAGCCACAGTATCCGCTTTGAACTTGGGAATTTCAGAATCAGCCGTGACTTTAATGCAGAAATGGAGCAGAAAATGACCATAACAATGGTTCCTGAGATTCTTATGGATTTCCGCTGAAAACAGGTCTCTCAAAATATCCTGTCATCTTGACAAAGTATTGAGTGGCACGTACTTTTAAGTCTATGATTTTTTCGGGTAACAGAAAACTAATTCTGATAATACTATTGTCCCTCCTGGTTCTTATCACCGCTGGTGTCGGGATCAGTGCGGGCCTCGTGGTGGCTACAAATTTCAACATCATGAATATGGAGAATTTCGGTGAGGATAATCCTGCATTACCTTCCCAGATTCTGGATATAAACGGAAACCTGATCACCGAATTCTTTTCGGATGAGAAACGTGAAATCGTCTCCATAAAAGACCTTCCAGAAAGCCTCATCTATGCTCTTATTACAAGAGAAGACGGGGATTTCTTCAAACATAACGGCTTTTCTCTTTATGGAACACTCAGAGCTGGTTTCAAGATCATTACCGGGCAGTATTTTTCAGGTGGCAGTACTCTGACACAACAGCTGGCTGGTCACCTTTATGCAGACAGAAGTGATATCTCGGTAACACGGAAGCTTAAAGAGCTCTGGTGGTCTTTTCAGCTGGAAAGACAGCTGACAAAATATGAGATCATGGAACTCTACATCAACAAGATGCCCTTCGGTCATAATACTTATGGTGTGGAAGCAGCCTCCAAATTTTATTTTGATCATTCAGCCGAAGAAAATACTGTGGCTGAATCGGTCATGCTGGTTATACAGCTTGTCCGGCCGGGACTGTACTCGCCCATTCGTTTTCCTGAAAAGGCAAAAATAGTCCAGACCGAAATTGTCAATCAGATGGTAAACAGAGGCTATTTAAGCCCAGAAGATGCCCAATTAACATTAATTGATTACTGGACAAACAAATATGACTGGTCCAGAGACAATAAAACGACTGCATTCTTTGCCCGTGAAGATAAGGCTCCCTGGTTCAGTGAATATATCCGTTCTCAGCTGGATGAAATGCTCTTAGGCAAGCAGGATATCTACAGAGACGGGTACATCGTTCATACGACACTGAATCTTGACTTTCAGCAGAAGGCGGATGAACTGACCATCAAGGGGCTGGCACGCTGGAATAAGTCTTACCAGGAAAGCACCGGTAACAGAATGGATATTGTGGATGATGTATACGTTCCCATCATAGATCTCCTGTCCCTGACCATGAATATTGAAGATATCCGGATAGCCGGCTCACAGGACAAAAAACGAGCGAAAGAGGATTTTAAAAACAGTGTAAATCCCACCATGGATATGCTCTCGATGATGTTCGGAATGGAAGAACTCAAATCTCTGAGTCAGTTCATATATGGTGACAACAGAATGAAAAACCAGCAGTCAACGGTACAAACTGCTATGATTACCCTGGATAACGAGACCGGCTACATTCTGGCCATGGTCGGAGGGAGTGAGTTTAACCGATCCAATCAGTTTAACCGCGCTGTTGACGGTGAGCTGATGCCGGGATCATCCTTCAAGCCCCTCTACTATTCTGCTGCCATCTCATCCAGGAAATTTACACCTGCCACCCGTATCTATGACGGCCCCAAAGTCTTCTGGAATCCTGACGGATCATCCTACACCCCCATGAACTATAAAGGTGAATGGATAGGAAATGTTCTTCTGAGGGATGCCCTTGCCAATTCGATGAATGTTCCGGCCATCACAGTACTTGACGGGATTGGTTTTGAATCGGCCATCAGCCGGGCGGCACGTTTGTTGGGATATACAGACCCACAGGAGATTGGAAGACGCTTCCCCAGGGTCTATCCACTGGGATTGGGCGTTATTACAGTCAGTCCTCTGCGCATGGCAAAGGCCTATGCCACATTCCCGAATCAGGGGAGAGGCGTAGAACCTCTTGCCATCCGTTATGTGGAAGACAGAAATGGAAATATCATTCTCAATCCTGAACGGGATCTTAGAAATCAGCAGAAAAAAGAAGACCTCCAGATCATGTCAGCGGAAGAAGCCTATATAATGGTAGACCTACTCCATACAACCACAATGAGTGGAACATTGAGCCACCTGCCCCGTTATGTAGAAGGTTTTGACAGAATGCCCATGGGTGGCAAGACAGGAACCACTCAAAACTGGGCGGATGCATGGACGGCAGGATTTTCTCCTTATTACACGACGGTCATGTGGGCGGGTTTTGATCAGGGAGGAAGCACCCTGGGAGTTAATCAGACAGGTGCAACAGCAACCGGTTGGATCTGGGGTGAATACATGTCCTATATAAACAGCAGAGTGCCTGTCAAAGGGTTCACGAAACCCAGTTCCGGTCTGGTTGAAATGGATGTCTGTGATCTCTCAGGTATGGTTCCTACAGACCTTTGTCCCCGTACCCGGCATGAAATATTTTTGGCAGGTACCCAGCCCACAACATACTGTCCTATCCATGCCTTTGAAAAGACAAGGGATGAGGCTCTGACGCAAAAATATCTGAATGATGTTTCATCTGCCCTTATTTCTGCTCCTGGAGTAGAACTCCTGCAGGACCCATACTCAGACAAGAACACATCCGGTTTTGAAGAGATTGATGACAATATGATTGATTTTCTTCTGAATGATCCCTTTTCAGATCATCAGAATTCTGGAACCGAAAATACCTATCTTCTGGACTGACTTTATTGATAGTTTCAAAGAAGCCAAAAAATGCTGACCCCCTTGCTACTGAAGGACAAGGATGGATCAGCATTTTTTTAAGAACTTTGACTGATTGAAAATCAAATATCCCAGATGTCCTCAAAAGAATGACTCTTCTCACAGTATTTACAGACAAATCTTGAATCCTTTGACCTTAGAAAATATGTATTTACATGCTGATGTTTCTCGGGATGGGAGATGCAGTTTTCATTTTTACAGGAAATCTCTTCAAAATTATATATCTGAGGGGGCATATGGAGTCTGAACTTTTCCAGTACTGATTCATCTTTGATGATATTCAAGGTACATTCCGGAGCAATCGCAGCCAGTTTCTTGATTTCGGTGTCACTGAGTTCCAGGATATCCGGAAGAGAAATAATACCCTTGTAGACAGTTCTATCATTTGAATGAAAAACTCCATGAGAACTTCTGCAGTTTAATTTTAGGATTCTTCTGATTTTATCAATCTGATTCCAAATGGTTTCCAGGTCCTCACCGGAGCCGATATGATCAATGACGATGCCTGAATTGACGGGTTTAATTCCCACTTTGTAGTGGTCTTCCACATGAGATTTCCTGGTAAGGGGAACCTTTTCTATGAAGTTCTTCTCTTTCTTATGACTCTCCAGTCCCAGACCGTCAAAGTCAGATCCGACCTTTCCTCCCACCATGGCAATCTCGATGGTTCGTGTAAAAAAACCATTAACACTCTGTTCATCCCACCCGTTATAGCTTGTATGGTCTAAAAAATCAGGAATAACAGGATAGACTTTATGACGCGGCAGGGGATGGTAGAATTTGGAGTTTGCCGGGATTTTATCCAAAAATTCTTTTCTAAAAGTCACTGCGGTTCTCAACTGAGGCTCTTTTTCTTTAACCTTGTCTCCCATCCTTTCAAGCTGCAGCCTGGTAAAATACCAGATATCCGCCACATCATCCTGATTGAGATAGTCTTCTATTGTTTCAAATATTCTAAGATCAAATCCGTTATCAATCATGCGGCGTTCATAGTAATCCGGCATGGCCAGTTCTGGAGGTGCAACAAGATCGACCCGGACCTTCTTGAATATCTTCAGTCCGTCGACCTTGGAGTGAGCAGTACGCCCATGGTACAGATCTCCCGTCAAGACAATGTGAATTTCATCATTGTCCCAGTCTTTTTTTTCAAGAAAGGTGAACTCATCCAGGAACTCTTGAGTAGGATGTTCATGCTTTCCATCTCCGCCATTTAGAAATGCCGCCTTGTCATAGGACATTTTATGGGCATATTCTCCCAGTTCTTCCTCCAGAAAATGGCAGACCCCTTCTTCTCCGGTGCGCATAATAAACAGAGATCGTTTGCTGTAACCAAAGAGCATTTTTATGGTATCGGAAAAGCTTTCCTGTTTTGTACAAGAGGATGTCCCGGGGTCAAAAACATTTAACTTGATATCATGAAACTGGACGGCATTTCTGAATGATTCTTTAGTTCGGGTGCTGTTCTCCATAAAAATCAGATAAGCCGACATGTCGGGGTCAGAGATTCTGAACTCAGACACATCTTCATTGCTCAGATACTTCTTCTTTAGCTGGGCTGTCTTTCTATATAAGTACAGCTGTTCGTCCCTAGATAGGTCATTGACCACTGCGATGGTTCTGCCTGCAAAGACACTCTTCATATGCTTTCCATACCTCGTTATTCTGTAATTTCTATTTCTTTCAGACTGGATACAGAGAGCGCCTTGACTCCTCCGGATACGCTTTGAACAAGGACGCGGTCTTCAATAAAAACCAGACCCGTATCGGGATGAACATTCAGGGAGCTGAGCTGCAATAATTTCAGTGACTGGGAATACATACCCACAGACCAGTTCTGACCATTGCGGCTAATCATAAATAGATTATTCCCCTGTGTCCATATAGAACTTCCCGGATAAATCTCGGTCTCCCCTTCTTTTAGAATTTCCAGGGTGCCATGATCAAGGAGCAGGGCTTTAACCCGAGTTCTATCGTCATTTTTTCCGGCGATGACAATGATTCCCTCACTGCTGTCTTTATAGTTCGTTCCCCGGATGCTGTTCAATTCTGATTGCTTCAGAGGCACTCCGTCCTTTGTGACCTTCCAGAGACTTCCAAAACTCGCTGGATCTCCCGATTTATCAACCAGAATGAACCAGAAGCCTTCCGGTTCGGGGATGGCTTCACTAGACAAGACGGTCCCCGTTGCCCTGGTCTCTTCCTTGAGCAGAAGGTTCTCATCACTGGCGATCTCTTCCCGCATTTCGACAACTTCCTGCTGCTCCTTCTTTATCTCTTTTTCCTGTTCCTGAACAGTCTTCTTCTCTTCTTCAACGGCCTTCTTCTTTTCTTCCAGTTGTTCTACTTCCTGTTGAAGAACTTTTTCTTGAATGGATTCAGGTTCTGCTTTTTTCAATTCCTCTTTTTTTGTTTCAAACTCTAGAGTGACTTCCTTTTCTTTTTCGACAACAGCCTTCTTTTCCTCATCCAGGACTTCCTGCCTCTTGTCGAGATCCTCTTCCCTGATCTCGACCATTTCCCGACGGCTGTCCAAGGCCTTGTCATCTTCCTTCTGCATCTCTTCAATCACTTCAGGAGTCGAGATTAAGGAAGTATCAAGAGAGCTTTGCAGGGTTGCATCTCCAGATTTAAGTGGGATTATGATTCTGGATTTTCCGGCCCATACAGAATAATGTGTGGAAAGTCCGGCATTCCCGGCATTAATATTTAGGAGGACACCAGGTTTATATCGGCTTGAAAAATGTTCCAGATTTTTATAATACACAGCATTGTAATAGGTCACAAACTCGGCAAGAACGTCGGCATTACTCAGGGAATAATCAAAAGTATTTTGTAAATAAGCCGAAAGTATGAAACGGAGATTCCTGATATGGTCCACCCCCGCATCCGGCAGTATCACCAGGATATCTGCATCCAGACCCTCGGGGATCTCCGGCTGGTAAGAGCGGATGATCCTGGATTTATTACTCCAGCTGACTTCATTTCCATCTGATGTTGCCAGGAAAGATCCAATCCCGCGTATCTCTTCCCGAGTGCTGAACTCCGTGACGGGTCCGACATAATTTTCAAAAATGATTTCACCACTTTTATTCCCTATGCTTCGGAGCTCTTCTTCAGAAACTGTTTGAGCATAGGCAACAGTCATGGAAATTAGAATGAAATTTATAAAAAGGGCAGTTTTTTTCAAGGAAAGCCTCCAAAAACAGATATATCCTTAGGGATATAAGTTCTATTATAGAAATAATTCTTTGAAAATTCAGCTTGTTTTTTTAAAATGACTTCAACTCTGTCCGAATCAGCATCATAAGGGAACCATTTGGATTCTTTTGCTGTAATTCTGTGTAGAAGTTCATCATTTTCAGAATGGCCCGTCCCCCGTTGTACCGGGCTAATAGAGAGGCATTCCTGACAGCGCCCAGAAGTACATTTGAATCACGGGGAAACCGGTCTGCTGATTTTTGAAGGCAAACCATGCTCCTGCCGTCAACATCCAGACCTATCCGTCCTAATCCATCCATAATGAGTGCTATATTCTGGGGGGATTGTTCCTGTTCTGATAAAAATAGAAGGGTTTCTCTGCTTTTCAGATTACCCCAGCGGCAGAGGATATTATAAATTCTATACCGGCTGTACTCATCCAGACTCTCCCTGTAAACATCGGAACTGACTACATAACTGTCTGATAATATTTCCTGAAAGACGAGATCATAGTCTGATTCCATCCGGATGAGTTCCTGAAAACTTTTCACAGATTCATATGTTTTAAGAATTTGAGAGAGAAACTGGGAATCAATCTGCAGCAGCGGCAATAAGGGGCTGCCTGATTTCTCCTTGAATCGGGACAGCCTCTGAGATTGACCCGGCAGTATATTGATGCTTCTGGATCTTCCGGGATTTGATCCTGACTGATAATAGGGATGATAGGCGTCTTCACCGGCTTCCATGGCTTCCATAAACCAGTCCTTTCTGCCCGAAATGATCTTATTTTCATAACTGACCAGGATATGATCTTCAGGATATAGTGTTCCCGGAGGCAGAACTGTTTCCGCAGGACTCAGTTCAAGAGTATCCATATCAACCAGGTTCCAGGAACCATCGGGTTTTTGCCAGTAAAGATAGGGATCCAGAAACAGAAGATGAAGGGGCGCTTCTTTTATTTGACCTGCCAACTCTCCATCCGTGTAATACACGGTGGTAGAATCGTGACCTATTACTAAAATTCTATCATAGAGGGCATAGAGATTCACGGCAGAGATGTCAACGGTTTTCTTCCAGACGAAACGTCCTGTTCTATCAAGACACATAAGAGTACGAGAATCACTCATCAGATAAATTGTGCCATAGGAATCGACAGCAGGAGGAAGGACTGGTGCGCTCTCGAGGGGAAAACGCCAGAGTTCCCTCCCCCCCGGGCTCACCGATATGAGTTCATTTTCACTTGATAAGATCAGGATACTGCTATCGGGAGACACGATGGTAAAGTCTTTTAACTTTCTTCCAGGCCTGAAACGCCAGTATTCTTTACCGGAAACACTGTCCAGGCAATGAAGAGCCCTGTCATCGGCAGTACTGTAGATCCTACCGTCCCGTCCCTGTGCCGGAGGAGTTGTTAGTACACCGGCTATGGCTGTTTCCCAGGCGACTCCTTCTGATAGATATGAAAAAAAAATAAAGATCAGAAAGAATAAATACCTCAGTCTTTTCTAAACCGTAGGACAGTTTCCATATGATTAGTCTGAGGATAAAAATCAAACCCCCGGGCAGCCTCAATTTTGTATCCTCCGGCAAGAAGGTCCTTTGTATCCCTGGCTTGAGTCACAGGATCACAGGAGACATAGACCAGCTGAGGAACATTCATCTTAAGAATAAATGATCGCACACTGGGTGACAGTCCCGTCCTGGGAGGATCAACAACGATTAAATCAGCAGATTTTCCTGATTTTTTATTCAGCCAATCCTCCAGGGACATTCCATAATAGTCATATTGATATCCTGCCATATTCTGTTTGTAGAAGGATTCAGTTTTCGGGTTGAGTTCAATCGCTGTTATAGAGGAAAAGTGGTCTCTCATAAATACCGAAAAAAGGCCGACACCGCTATACAGATCCATTCCGTGGTTTCCCGAATATCCACCGAGACTGAAATCAAGGAGTTCCGGTAACAGGGATAGATTACTCTGAAAAAACAGATCCGTTCTAAAATGGACGGGAATACCCTTTATATGAACTTTGATATTTTCCAGAATGGAATCCCTGTAGAATTGATCACCCACACCGAAAAAGGTCTCTCGATCTTGATTTATTCCTTCTTCCCGGGAGAGAAAAACATTAAGAGACTCTGTCAGAACCGGACAATGATTTACGGGAATGACTCTATCAGAAGAACGAGTCTTAAAACCGCAGCCCCTTTCAGCTTTATGAAATTGAACTCTGTTTCGAAATCCTTTGGGTTTTGAGGGAACAAAATGAAAATCATTGGATAAATCGACAGCTGCCAACCTTTTGAAATGCTCCCGCACAAAAGATTCTTTTAAGCTCAACTGACGGTCATAGGACAGATGCTGCAAATTACAACCACCGCAACGGTCATAGAAGGAACAAAATGGGATGACTCTGTCCTTTGAGGGTTGGAGAATTTGAAGAACTTGCCCACGGGAGAATTTTTTCCCCTCACTCACCATCTTGAAATTTATGATCTCATTCTCAAGCACAGAAGGGATAAAGACAACTTTGCCATCCATTCGAACGAGTCCATCCCCACCGGGCACTATTTTTTCGACACAGACTTTATGGTATTCTTTTAGATTAGCTGAAATTGAATCTGAATAGTGACTTTTCATTTTATCCATATTGTAATATTATAATTTTGGTCCTGATATTTTATCCACGGAATAATAAATGAGCAAAATTAACGAGAATTATAAACAGAAAGTAGCGAGTATCCCGACAATAAGAAGGCTACCATCCTATCTGAATCTTGTAAAGCGAGCCTCTCATGAGGGTTTCGAGATCATCTCGGCAACAAAAATTGCCAAAGAGCTGGATCTTGAACCCATTCAGGTCCGTAAGGATTTGGCAGTAACGGGCATCATCGGCAAACCAAGGATCGGATATATTGTGGATGAATTATCCCAGGCGATTCAGTCTTTTCTGAATTGGGATAAAAATCACAAAGCCATCATCGTCGGATCCGGAAACCTTGGCTCCGCTTTGATGAAATATGGAGAATTAAAAATCCATGGCCTCACGATTGTTGGTATTGCTGATGCCAGTCCTGAAAAAATCGGCAGTGAAAAGAACGGTATCATCATTTCAGATGTTCAAAAGCTTGACGCATTGGTAAATCTGACCGGTGCTACCATGATTATTCTGACTGTTCCTCCGTCTGAAGCCCAGAATGTAGCCGAGATTATCGATGAGACAACCATTAAGGCCATCTGGAATTTTACCAATGTCAAACTGAGAGTCTCTGAAAGAATTCTTGTTTTGATGGAAGATTTATCCTCGGGATTTGCGGTTTTATCTTTTCACCTTCATTTTTATAAGGAAAATGAATCCGAATGAATCAATCTTTCTAAAATGATTGAAAGAGTATGAGTTATTGTCTCAGAATATAAAATAGGATTTAACTCATATTTAATTTGCATTCTCCTCTTCCACTGATTATTTTTGAATGATGAATGATATTCTAAAAGTAGTTAATCTTAAAAAAAGCTATGCTTCTGTTGAGGCTGTCAAAGGAATTGATCTTTCAATCCGCCAGGGCAGTTGTTTTGGTCTATTAGGACCCAATGGGGCCGGAAAAACGACCAGCATAGAGATAATGGAAGGGATCATCCCTCCTGACAGTGGTGAAATACTATTCCGGGGAAAACCAATTGACAAGCATTTCAAACAAAAGGTGGGGATACAGTTTCAAAGTACATCCCTTCCTGAGTTTATAACCGTCAAGGAAACACTGGAACTTTTTAGAAGTTTTTATCCTGCTCCCCGGGAAATGGATGATTTGATTGAGATCTGTTCACTCCAGGATATTCTGGACAGAGACAACAGAAAACTATCCGGAGGCCAGCGACAGCGGATGCTCCTGGCCCTGGCCATCATTCCCCGACCGGAAATAGTCTTTTTAGATGAACCCACAACTGGTCTGGATCCTCAAGCCCGGCGGAACTTCTGGGATTTAATCGAAAATATCAAAAAAGAAAATGCAACAGTCCTGCTGACGACTCACTACATGGATGAAGCTCAAAGGCTATGCGATACAATCGCCATCATGGACAAAGGGATCATACTGGAATGTGCACCACCCGAAGAGTTATTGGATAAACACTTTGAAGGAGTTCTTGTCAGAGTCCCCCACCACGGAAAAATCTCTGGAACTTTACCGGAAGGCGGTATTATAGTCGGGGATAATCTTGAAATTCAGACGATTGTACTGGACGAAACACTCAAAGATCTTCAGAAATGCTCCTGGAACCTTATGGGACTGTCTATACACAAACCTAATCTGGAAGACCTGTTTATTAAACTGACAGGTTCGTCCCTACGCAGCTGAAGGAGCCGATAATGAAACAATTCAGAGCCATGGTTAAGGCCAGAACAATGGAATTTGTCAGAGATAAAGGGACATTTTACTGGAATATTCTTTTTCCTCTGGTCCTTGTCTTTGGTTTTTCCTTTGCCTTTTCATCAGGAAACAATACTCTCTTCAAGATCGGTTTGATCGGTCCTGTTCCTACAGAACAGGAATTTAACTTTTTAGGCATCAGTCAGATTGAATTTATAGAATATGACATGGATCATTCTGAACAGGAAGATCTGATCAAAAAAGTAAGGCATCATCAACTGGATATGATAATAGACTTTGAACAGAATGCTTATTATATAAATAAAGAGGGAGAAAATGCAGAGGTTCTCCAACTCTTAGCGTCCTTGAACCCGGAGTCAGGTCTCAGTCTGAATAATTTTAAGCGGGAAGAACTGACAGGCAAGGCGATTCGCTATGTGGATTGGCTGGTTCCCGGAGTCATTGGAATGAATATGCTTTTCAGCTGCCTCTTCGGAGTGGGATTCGTCATTGTCCGCTATAGAAAAAATGGCGTTTTAAAAAGACTAAAGGCTACTCCTGTCACTTCTCTTAATTTTATTTTGGCCCAGATGGCATCCCGCTTTTTGATTGTTCTAACGACATCGGTCGTTGTTTTTGCAGGGACCAATATTTTTCTCCGCTTTATGATGTTAGGATCCTACTTGAATCTGATTCTGATAACAGCCCTTGCCATCTTCTGTATGATCGCCCTGGGACTTGTATTTGCAGCAAGAATCAAGAGTGAAGAACTGGCAAGCGGACTGATGAACCTTGTAACATTTCCCATGATAATCTTATCTGGAGTCTTTTTCTCCCTGGAAGGATCACCTGAGATCCTTCAAAAGATTTCCAAGCTCCTCCCGTTGACTCATTTTATTGATGGGGCTCGAAAAATCATGCTGGAGGGAGCTGGAATTGTCGTCATTGCACCTCAATTGCTGATTCTCACAGGAATGACACTGCTCTTCCTGGCCATTGCCGCCTTGACTTTTAAATGGGATTGAAGGCTTTGTTAGAATAAAAAAGGTCCCTTACGGGACCTTTTTTTATTGGGAAATCAAGTGCTTAGATTGTCATCCTTTCATGCTTACCACCATACATCCGATCTCTCATTGCCCTGACATCATCACTGTCAAGGTAATCTTCAAAAGTCATTTTACGGTCAATGACTCCACCGGGAGTAAACTCGATAATTCTGTTGGCTACCGTATTGATAAACTGATGGTCATGGCTGCTGAATATAACAATGCCATTGAATTTAATCAGTCCGTCATTGAGGGATGTAATGGATTCAAGGTCCAGGTGAGCCGTGGGATCATCCAGGACAATGACATTGGATTTACTGAGCATCATTCTTGAAAGCATACAGCGGACTTTTTCACCTCCCGAAAGAACCTTCACTTTTTTAAGTGATTCATCACCGGAAAAAAGCATCCTTCCCAGAAATCCTCTGACATAAGAATCATCCTGTTCCTCCGAATACTTACGGAGCCATTCAGTCATATTTTCATCAGTATCAAAAAAACCGGTATTATCTTTAGGGAAATATGATTGAGAAGTGGTGACACCCCAATTAAAATCACCTGTATCAGGTTTCAGATTGCCCATTATAATTTCCATAAAGGCTGATTTCGCCTGGTTATTAGGGCCGACAAAACCGATTTTGTCTCCATTATCAACGGTGAGATCCCAATTCTTGAAAAGTGTCTCGCCATCAACGGTCTTACTGATATTTTTTAATTCCAGAATGATTGTACCCGGCTCCCGGTCTGGTTCAAAACCGACATAAGGGAAACGCCTTGAAGTTTTAGGCAGTTCGTTTATTTCCAGTTTATCCAGTTCTTTTTTACGGGAAGTGGCTTGTTTGGATTTTGAGGCATTCGCTGAAAACCTCTGGATAAATGCTTTCAGTTCATCCGCTTTGGCTTCCTGTTTTTTAGCCTGATCCTTACGCTGATTTGCAGATAACTGACTAGCCTGCTGCCAGAACATATAGTTTCCGGCATAGATCTGAATCTGGTTATAATCAATGTCGGCGATATGAGTACAGACCTTATTGAGGAAGTGCCTGTCATGGGAAACCACAATGACCGTATTCTTGAAACCATAGAGAAAGTTTTCCAGCCAGCGGATGGATTCTATATCCAGGTGGTTGGTTGGCTCATCCAAGAGGAGAATATCAGGATTTCCGAAGATTGCCTGGGCTAAGAGGATTCGGACCTTGAGTGTATCATCCACATCCTTCATCAGTTTTGAATGCATCTCTTCTGTTACACCCAGACCAGCCAAAAGAGTGGCCGCCTCACTTTCGGCTTCCCATCCATTCAGATCAGCAAAATCACCTTCCAGTATGGAGGCTCTCATACCATCGGCATCGGAGAAATCTTCTTTCAAATATATATTATCTTTTTCCACCATCACCTCATGCAGCTTCTTGTGTCCCATGATGACTGTGTTTAAGACTGAATGTTCATTGAATGCGTAATGATCCTGTGCAAGAACAGCAAGTCGTTCTCCCGGAGGAATAATCACATCTCCTGAATCCTGATCTATTTCACCAGACAGAATTTTTAGAAATGTTGATTTTCCGGAACCATTGGCACCGATAAGACCATAGCAGTTTCCGGGAGTGAATTTTATATTCACTTCCTTGAACAGAAATCTCTTACCGAAAGAGAGAGTTATATTACTTGCCGTTATCAAAAGAATCTCCTGTAATTTTTTTAGATTTTTTAAAGTTTTTCGCCTTGAAACTTAGAGGTAAAGTTATTTAAAGTCAATAGTTAAAGGATATACAGAAGAATCATTTTCAGGATAGACAATCTCCCGGGATTCACATATTCCTGATTAATAAAATAGGGTCTTCTGTAACACAGAAGACCCCAAACACAAATATGCTTTAAAGGAATAAAATTAACAATTTCATTTCCCTTAAAAATCAGTTTCTAATGACAGCCTGAGCGGCAGCCAGTCTTGCAATGGGTACTCTGTAGGGAGAACAGGATACGACATTGAGTCCGGTTCTATAACAGAAATCGATGGAATCCGGATCACCGCCGTGTTCACCACAGATACTGGTTTTCAGATCGGCCTTAGTTGATCGTCCTCTCTGAACCCCCAGTTCCACCAGAAGTCCAACACCGTGCTGATCAAGGGTCTGGAATGGATCGGCTTTGAGAATCTTTTTGTTAATATACTCAGGGACGAATGTCCCTACATCATCTCTTGAATACCCGAAGGTCATCTGAGTCAGGTCGTTGGTTCCAAAGGAGAAGTAATCTGCATATTTGGCGATATCTTCCGCTGTCAGAGCCGCTCTTGGTATTTCAATCATGGTTCCAATCTGGTATTCCACGGTCGTACCTGTCTCTTTAAACACGAAGTTTAGAACTTTCTCGGCATTTTCTCGCAGAGGAACAAATTCCTTATATGTTCCGATAAGAGGAATCATTATTTCTGGAAGAACTTTTATCCCTTCTTTCTGAACCTTGACGGCTGCTCGGGCAATAGCCTCGACCTGCATGTCGTAAATCTCCGGATAAGTAATTCCAAGACGGCAGCCTCTATGCCCCAGCATAGGATTCTGTTCTTCCAGAGAGTTCAATCTGATCTGTAGATCTTCTTTGCTGATTCCAATGATGTCTGCCAGCTCGGCTATGTCTCTTTTTGAACGGGGTACAAACTCATGCAATGGAGGGTCGAGGAGTCTGATATTGACAGGAAGACCGTCCATGGACCTGAAGATTCCTTCAAAGTCAGCAATCTGGAGGGGCATGATCTTTTTCAGAGACTCGATTCGCTTCTCTTTACTGTCGGCAACAATCATGATTCTGAAGGATTTAAGCTTTTCTTCATCAAAGAACATATGCTCTGTACGGCATAGGCCGATTCCTTCGGCACCGAATTCCCGCCCCTTCAGCGCATCCGCAGGTAAATCCGCATTTGTTCTGATGCCGAAACCGTCTGCTACACCCTTTCTCCTGGCTGATTTTCTGACTTCATCTGTCCAGAGCAGAAACTCATTGAGATTTCTGGATAGTTCGGGCTGAATAAGATCAATAACTCCTTCATATACGAGTCCATCCGTACCATCAAGAGAGCACCAGTTACCCTCTTTGAAAATCTTTGTCCCGACAGTCATGGTTTTTGTTTCTTCATTGATGATGAGTTCTTTACAACCGGCTACACAGGGTGTTCCCATTCCACGGGCGACGACGGCAGCATGAGAGGTCATCCCCCCGGTGGATGTCAGGATTCCCTGAGCTACATTCATACCACCAATATCTTCGGGAGATGTCTCTTTTCTGACAAGAATAACCTGCTCCCCTTTCAGGAACCAAGCTTCTGCTTCTTCCGCAGTAAAAACAATCTTACCACAGGCAGCACCGGGTGAAGCATTGAGTCCTTTGGCTATAGGCTTAATTTCTTTCATAGCTTTCGGATCAATCATAGGGTGCAAGAGCTGGTCCAGCTGTGACGATGTTACCCTCATGATCGCTTCCTTTTTGTCGATCATCTTTTCTTTGACCAGATCTACTGCAATCTGAACTGCGGCTTGACCGGTTCTTTTACCATTTCTGGTCTGAAGTATATACAGTTTCCCATCCTGGATTGTAAATTCCATATCCTGCATATCTTTATAATGATTTTCAAGTTTATCCTTGATTTCAACAAGCTCTGCATAGACGGCAGGGCTACCACTTTGAAGAGTGCTGAGTTTTTCCGGAGTTCTGATCCCGGCAACAACATCTTCGCCCTGGGCATTCATAAGGTATTCACCGTAAAAATAATTTTCACCGGAAGATGGATCCCTTGAAAAACAGACTCCCGTTCCGGAAGTATCTCCAAAGTTACCAAATACCATAGACTGGACATTCACAGCCGTTCCCTTGAGACCTTCTATCTTGTTGATGGCCCGGTATTTATCGGCCCGCTCATTTTTCCAGGAACCGAAAACAGCATCAATAGCGGCCCAGAGTTGAACCTTGGGGTCCTGGGGAAATGGTTCCTTCACAGCATCCTTATAGACAGAAAGATAACGGGACACCACTTTTTTCAGGTCAGCTGCATCGAGTTCATTATCGTTTTCAACGCCTTTATCTCTTTTAATTGAATCGAGAGCACCTTCGAAGGCATGATGGGGAACTCCTTTTACGACGTCCCCGAACATCTGAATAAATCGTCTGTACGCATCCCAGGCAAATCTTTCATTCCCTGATCGGGCGGCCAGGCCTTCTACTGCTTTTTCAGTCAATCCAAGATTCAGGACCGTATCCATCATACCCGGCATGGAAATAGCGGCACCGGAACGAACGGAGACAAGAAGCGGATTATCATGATCACCCAGTTTCATACCCATCTGGGCTTCCAGTTTCTTGAGGTGTTGTTCCACTTCTTTAACTATGTAATCGGGATAGGCTTTATTGTTTTCATAATAGAGTTCACATGCATCGGTTGAGATAGTGAAACCAGGAGGGACGGGAATTCCTAGATTTGTCATTTCTGCCAGGTTGGCACCCTTTCCCCCCAGGGTATCTTTCATTTCCGATTTTCCTTCTGCGGATCCTCCACCAAAAAAGTAAACAAATTTTTCTTGACTCATACTGTCCCTCTTAACGACTAAATTTTCAATTAACACGGATAATCCATATTAACTTACCAAATGTTAATTCCGGTCTGAAAAACTGTCAAGGAAATATGAGAGGTGAATTCCAAATAAGCTATACAGACGTATAGCTTATTCTACTCGATCGAAAACATAACACTAATCAGGCGTATAGCTGTCACTAGGAGGAGACTATACAATTGTTAAGGTCAGGCAACGTAAGCTTTCAGAAACTGAATTCTGGAGGGATGCTGTAGTCTGGTAATGGCTTTTTTCTCGATCTGTCTGATTCTTTCTTTAGTCAAACCGTAGTGATCTCCAATTTCTTTGAGAGAAAGAGGCTTTATACCATTCAAACCAAATCTTTTTTCTAGTATTTCTGATTCTTTAGGAGTCAGAGTAGAAAGAACACTGTTGATATCTTCAGACAATAATATATCCATGACCAGATTATCCGGAGTTTTGTATTGATCATCTTCAATAAAATCACCTAAGACACTGTCTTCACTGTGGGTCGGTGATTCAAGAGAGACAAGGTCTCTCGAAATGTTCATCAATTTTTTGACATCATCCACATGGATCCCTACATTATTTGAAATTTCTTCTGCATCGGGATCTTCTCCATTTATCTTGGTCAATTCCTTACGGACTTTTTCAATCTGGACCAGCTCGTTGGCCCGATTCAAGGGGAGTCTGATCATTCTGGATTTTTCATACACAGCTTTAAGAATAGATTGTCTGATCCACCATACAGCATAGGATATGAAATGATATCCTTTTTCTGGATCATACTTTTCGATAGCATTGATTAAACCAATATTACCTTCGCTGATAAGATCATCCAGAGGGAGTCCCTGATTCTGATATTTCTTGGAAACATTAACAACAAAACGCAGATTGGACCGCACGAGTCTGTCTTTGGCAATCTGATCACCTTTAACAGCTTTTCTTGCAATATCATCTTCTTCTTCCCTGGTTAAAAGAGGAATTTTATTTATTTCTTTCAGGTATATTGAAAGAATATTTTCATCATCGTTGTATTTTGTATAGGCCATTGAGGTCCTCCTGCCTATATAAGTACAAATACCGTGCCAAAATTCAGGACTATCCCACTATTAAATATAATTGATTACTATAAAAGAAATTATTAATATTAAATCTTATTTTTAATGACTGATAGAAATTTAAAATGAAGAACCTTGAGTCAGCCTGACCCAGACATGGTTTAAAAGCCTTTTTATGTGTCAGAATGAACCATTTAATAGATCTTTGAGGGTATTGATGCCTCCACAGCACTCTCTATAGGGTCTACCACTACCACAGAAACAGTCATCATCAGACCGCAATTTTCTTTTTTTTGTAAAATCGATGCATATGAGTGACTCCTCGTCGGCAACAAAATAAGGAAAAACAAGAGTTTGATGATAAAAAGTATTTATTTTATCATCTGTATCCATATGACCCACTTGGGGGGATTCACTTATATTCTTCCAATACTCCCCTATAATCTGAAGGATGACATCTTTTTCTGCTTCTGAGCAAAAACGCTTCTGAGTTTTTCGTTTGAGGTATCGCTCTACCTGAATGGCGATAAAAGCCTGATGGTCATCTTCCCGGCTGTTCTTCTGGCGGGGCATTCCATAGGGATTCATTTCGTAAAGAGATTGTTCATCTTTATTATTTTTTTGCCGGGCAACCATGTTTTGAAAATAATAATTTAATTAAAAGGAAGCAAATAAAATAAGAAAATTCGACAGTCCTGTTTTCATAGTCCTTTTTTCTTGACCCCCCTATCCAGAATCCGTATATTATCAGATGAATAACTTTTAAATTAATTGAGAGGATCTATCATGACAATTAAACCCTTAGGAGATCGTGTACTGCTGAAAGTAGTTGAAGCAGAAACCAAAACTGCCTCTGGTCTGTATATTCCTGAAACTGCTCAGGAAAAGACTCAGACTGCAACCGTTGTGGCCATTGGTGACGATAAGGAGCTGATCACTGTGAAAGCAGGTGACAAGGTAATGTATGACAAGTACGCAGGAACAATAATCAGCATTAATGATGTGGATCACCTCATCATTAAAATGCAGGATATCATTGCAATTGTAGAATAATTCTTCTTATGCAAAAACAGAAAAAGCTGCTCGTAATGAGCAGCTTTTTTCATTTTAAGGAATTGAAGACGACTACTTCAGGCCTTTGAGAGCCTTCACATACTGTAGTCTCTGATAGTATTTTCGTTCTTCATCATCATCCATGCTGAGCAGACTGAAAAAATCTGAAATTTTAACAAACTCTTTTCGATCCATCCATTCTTCGGTTTGCTGAATCATTTCTGTTAGAAATGATATACCATGTTTATATAAGACTGAGCAGATCTGAACGGTATTGGCTCCTGCCAGTATAAGCTTAATGGCCGATTCAGCTGTATGTATCCCGGTTGTCGCTGAAAAATCACAATCGATCAGATCTGAAAGAATACCAGTCCAGCGCAAAACAACTCCGTATTCATCCTCTGATGAAAGAGGGTTTCCATTCTTGAACTCAATCTTTTCAATATCTATATCAGGCCTGTAAAAACGGTTGAATAATACAATAGCCGAAGCGCCGGCCCGTCTGATTTTATTCGTAATTTCAGGAAGAGATGAGAAGGAGGAACCGATTTTAACGGAAACAGGAATATTGACTGCCTTCACTGCCTTTTTGACGATGCTGATGATCTGTTTTTCCACATCCTCGGTGCTGTTTTTTACCGATACGGGAACAAGAGCAATGTTCAATTCCAGACCATGAGCACCCATTTTCTCAATCCGCTGTGCATAATCGAGCCACCATTCATCAGAATAACAATTCAAGCTGGCGATCACTGGTATATTTACAGCCTTGACGGACTGTTCTACTAATTCCAGATAGGCATCAGGATGCTGTAGCATTCCCAGATGGGTAATATATTCCATGGCTTCGGGGTGAGTGGCATAGGTATCCAGCGAACCATCCTTTTGGGCGGCATTGGCAATATCTTCTTCAAAGAGGGATTTTAAAATAACTGCTCCAGCACCGGCTTGTTCTGCTTTGATCACCTTTTCTACAGAATCTGTGAGTCCGGAACTGGAAACGATGAAGGGATTCTTCAATTCCAGCCCCATATAAGTTGTACGTAAATCAGCCATTCGCTACTCCTTCTAATAAAACTATAAAACATTTTCTGTTATACATATATGAAATTCTCCAAATCCTCAAGGACTGAAGCAAATCTCTTTTTTGAAACAATGGTTTCCGGAAGAGATCTTAAGAATACAATTCCGTAATTTTTTGATACGATCCGTGAATCCATGACAATAACCGCGCCACGATCTGTGGTTCTTCTCATCAATCTTCCAAAACCCTGTCTGAACTTCATTACAGCCTCTGGGAGAGAGAGTTCGCGAAAGGCATTCCCTCCCCTTTTCACCACAGCCTCCAGCCGCGCCTGATAGACCGGATCCGTGGGAACCCTGAAGGGAAGACGGCAGATGATGACCATTCTCAATGACTCGCCGGGCGTATCCACACCTTCCCAGAAAGAATCCGTTGCAAAGAGAACACTCCCCGTATCTTCTCCAAACCTTTTAAGCAGTCGGGCTCTGTCTTCAAATCCCTGACGGAGGAGATTTATCTCTGGCAGTGACCATTCATCCAGCAGGATTTCATAACAATATTTAAGAAGTTCATAGGAAGTAAACAGAACAAGTGCACGCCCTTCGTTGCATTCCAGTAACTGTTTGATGGAAGTAACCAGTGCCTTCCTGTATTCTCCTGATGAAGGATCCGGCATATCCTCGGGCAGTCCCAGCAAAACATTTTCCTTGTAGGGGAAAGGGGACTCAAACTGCCTGGTAACAAGTCTCTCCTGAAGTTGATCCTGCAATCCCATTCTTCTCTGCCAGTATATAAAACTTTTGTCCATCGTCAAAGTAGCAGATGTAAATACGATGGTACTGTAAGAGTCATAGATACCGGTTTTCATCCATCCTGAGATATCAAGGGGTGTAATGATGAAGCGGACATAGGAGTTCCCGTCCCGAATTTTTTTTTCAAGCCAGAATACAACCTCCTCTTCTTCTGCATCAAACTGGCTGAATTTATTCAGAAATGTTGAATATTGATTCAGACGGTTAATGATCATTTTAAATTCGAGAACTACAGTGTTTTCCAGATCTTCTTCCGGGAGAAGATCATACCATCGGTTTAATGCCTGAATAAGTTCTGCCAGTTTTTCCCTTGTCTGCAGTAAGGGTTCTCTTATTTTCCTGACATAATCAGGATGACTGTTATCCTGAAGACGGACTGAAGATTCCTCAGGGAAAAAATCGAAGGCCAGGGCATCCAGAATTTCCGCCTGGGATCTCAAATTTCTGATCATCTCCGAATACAGAATGCCAGCAGGGGGAGGGATCAGTTTCTCCATGCGAACTAATATCCCCAGGGAGCGTCCCTTTTTCTGCAAATACAAACGTTTGAGGTATTTGAGAAGCTGAAGTCTGTTATATTCGCTCGAAAAATAACTTGTGGCACTTTTTTCAATATTATGGGCTTCATCAAATATCACCTTATGGAAGGACGGCAGTATAGCAGCTCCTTCAAATCCCATGCCACTGATCCGCAGCGAAAGATCGGCGAAGAAAAGATGGTGATTCACCACCAGAACACCAGCTGCAGCAGCTTCTCTTCTGGACTTCATGACGAAACACTGCTCAAAATGTCTGCACCTGGCTCCAAAACAGGCATCAGGGTCGCTGCAGACCTTTGACCAGACTTCTTCGGGGGGGACAAAAGGGAGTTCCGTGACAGAACCATCTCTTGAATTTTCACCCCACTCTTTAATCTGGAGCAGAAAATCATCCTTTTCACGGAACAGAGAATTCTCATCCAGTGCATCCTGAAGGCGACTCTTACACAGGTAATTCCTTCTGCCTTTCACCAGAACTGCTTTTACATCGGTTCCGCAGAGTTTTTGGGCTAAAGGCAGGTCTTTTTCCATAATCTGCTGCTGCAGGTTGATGGTTGCCGTCGAGATAACGACCCGCTGCTCATTAATATAGGCCCATTTTAAAGCAGGAATAAGATATGAAAAAGATTTTCCAACACCAGTACCCGCTTCGGCAACTATAATTTTTTCTTCGTTGAAGCCCTTACTGATGGTATTCAGCAGATGGATCTGACAGGGTCGTTCCTCATAATAGGGATCAATATCATAAAGCGGTCCTCCTGGAGAAAGAAGGGAATCCAGCTCTGAAACATCCAGAAGAACTTCCGGGGTATACAATACCGGTTCCACAACCACATAAACAGCATCCACTGTATTATTGACAATAAAGAAACCTATTCCCTGATTCCCCAGCATGGAAGCCTGAGCTAGATCGGCATCACTGGGTCTGAGTATTCCCGACGGATGGTTATGAATAATCACATCCCCTTTTTCCATTTGACCAGCTATGGCAGGAACAGCCGATTCATGTCCTCTGGCAACAACCGTGACATGGGAGACGATTTTATCCTCATCAATTTTTGCTACCCATAGGACTTCAGATCCTTGACTCTCATCAATATCAGACAGCATTATTAAACGGATATTCTCAATAAATCGGCCGGTTAAATCGGTCTGCTTCATATGTTTTGCTCCGGTAATGTGAAAAAGTACCTGGTTCCCTGAGTTTAAACCAGAATCAGTTTAAAAAAAATTATGTGTTGAGTCTCTCTGCTTTTCCGACCTATTCATGAATACTAAGTATAGCAGATGAAACTGGCCGATGGCAGGCCTATTACAGAATCAAACTGATCTGATTTGTTGACAAAACGGCCCTAAATGTATATTTTTCAACTAAAATTAAAGATTTATACAGATATTAGAAATGATAAAAAGGAAGACATTATGATTGTTATGAAATTCGGAGGCACTTCTGTTCAGGATAATATTTGGATAGATAAGGCTCTCAATATAGCCGAGGCTCAACTTGATAAAGCACCGGTTCTTGTTTCCTCAGCCATGGGAAAAACAACAGATTGCATCCTGGAACTTATTAATCTTGCAGAATCTGGAAAAATGGCAGATTCGGTTCCTCCCTTTGAAGAGTTAAAGAGTATTCATCTTCTCACGGCCTACTCCTTTCTAAGCGGTGAGAATTTAAAAAACTGTGAAACTAAATTGAATACTCTGTTTAATGATTTTATTTCCTTTCTCAAGGGTCTGTCTTTACTCAGAGAATGCTCCAGCCGAAGTCAGGATGCCCTTCTGTCCTTCGGGGAAAGGCTCTCAACAACTATCATCAACCACCGAGCTCTGGAAAGAAATATGGTAGCCAGATTTCTGGATGCACGGGAGTTTATGCTTACCGATGAAAACTTCGGTGCAGCATCCCCATTAATGGATATAATAGACGACAGGATAAGAGAAAGAGTCATTCCTGAAGCCGGAGTCCTTTTAGTGACTCAGGGTTTTATAGGGTCCACCCAGGGGGGGGTCACCACGACACTGGGCCGGGGAGGCAGCGACTATTCAGCAGCCATCATCGCGTCGGCACTCTCAGCGGATGAAATTCAGATATGGACAGACGTTAACGGTATCATGAGTTCTGATCCCCGCACGGTTAAAGGAGTTAAGACCATCCAATCCATAAGCTATAGAGAAGCCGGGGAGCTGGCCTATTTTGGTGCCAAAGTGGTCCACCCGGCAACCATTCAACCGGCGGTTGGGAACAAGATTCCTGTTCTGGTAAAAAATACTGGAAACCCCGAACACCCCGGGACAAGAATAGAGCATATTCTTACAGGTACAGGACTGAAGGCCATTGCCGCAAAAAAAGAAATCACTCTGATTAATATCAGCTCTTCCAAGATGCTCAATGCCTATGGATTTCTCAGCAGAATCTTCGCCATTTTTGAGAAATACAAGACTCCTGTTGATTTAATATCTACCTCAGAAGTGTCAGTTTCCATAACCATTGAAAATACCCAGGATTTGGAATCAATCATCAAAGAGATCAGCCTTATAGCGAGTATATCCGTGGAGCATGATAAGAGTATTATTTGTATGGTGGGACAGGATCTTTGGAAAGACTCCCGTTTTATATCCAGGGTATTTGCAATTTTGGAAGAGACTCCCGTGAGAATGATCTCCCTGGGGTCCTCAGATATCAATTTATCCGTTGTTGTTCCCCAGGAAAAAGCGGATTCTGCCATACAAAAACTGCATGATTCTTTCCTGAGCTGATAAATTCAATAAAAAAAGGCTGCTCTCCTCACAACAGGGGGCAGCCATTTTATTTATTGTCAGAGTTGTATTTACAAATTCTTAAGATACTTTTTCATGATTTTAGCACAATTGTTTTTCTGCATTTTAACAATTGTCATTTCCCGGCGTGCATTTTCTTCTGAATCTGATGCATGAGCCGTATTGACCATCACATCATGACCGAATTCTCTTCTAATCGTTCCACCGGGAGCCTTTGTCGGATCTGTCGGTCCCAGGACATCCCTGATTTTAATGACCGCATTCACTCCTTCATAGATAAGAACCATGCATTTGACTTTACCAGGTTGTTCCAGTTCATCCTGGGGGCACTTATCCGGTCTGGTGCCGGACATGAACTCAATTATTTTATAAAACTGATCCGTAGCATATTCAACACCAAAACTGTCCTGAAGAGTTTTATCCAGAGAAATGGATAGGGGCAGGTTAAACTCTTTTTCAAGCACGACTTTGGCTCTTGCTCCGATCATGGGTCCCAGCTTTGAAATAAGGGCATCTTTAACGGGCCCGTAGAATTCAAGGGCTTCGGAAACACTCATCTGATATTTTTTGCATGCGATCAGCCGGAGACCAGTTCTGCTGAACATATCGATGATGGTGCCAGGTCGGGAACTGGCATACTTCCAGTTATCTGGTTTGATAATAACCAGAGTCCGTTCCACCGCCTGATTATCAGGATATACCATATTTTCTACAATATTGGGCTCATTCTCTATAAAAGGCGCGAATATTTTCATATTTTCAATGGCCGTCCGCTGACTGCGGGGGGTCATCACGGCAGGTTCAAAATAGATGATTTTACCCTCTTGATCCTTTTCCAGATCCGCATAGGTATCTCTAATTGTTTCACCCGTTATGGATTCAATACTCCTGTTTTCAGGATAGAGTGCTCCCGCAATATCAGAGAGTTTTTTGCAGGCATCGTCTCCCTGAAAAAGAAGCATCATGACTCTATGGCGGCGACCGTTTGTGGGAGTAAATGTCTTGAGGACAAAATCACTCAGCAATCTTGCACTGGCTGAACTTGTGGCAACTGATTGCTTATATAAGGATGCGGCATAGGCATCAGCCAGTTCCTGAGAGGGAGCAAATATCTGAGTACCAACCAATTCCAGATCAATTCTTGATAGGAGTCTTGAAAGAACACCCCCTGTTCTGGACTTTGCAATAGTATAAGGTGTGATTAAAATATAGGACAGTTCTTGGGACATTTGTTCTTTCTTTACCTTTAAATAATATAATAATGCCTAATGTAACAGCGTTATGCTCTGAGGTCAACATTGATTTATGAATCAAACTTATTTATATTCCTATATATGAATAAGAAATTGTATTTATTTTTAATATTTCTGATCTGCGGTCTTGCTCCATTATTTTCCCAGATCAGTCTTCCCGGACAAAGCGGACCACCCGACCCGGAACTGATTATGACCTTGGACAAGGAGACTTATAGACCTGGAGAAAAAGCCGTTATATCGGTGGAGTTTCTCTTTCCGGAAGATTATCATCAGACTTTTGATCCGGTGAATTTTCGCCTGGAAGGGCTGGTTTCAAATTCAATACTCTTCGGCTCCACCCTCTATTCTGAAGGAGTATTGGATGAAGCTGAGATTGTCCAATACTATGGAAACGCAGTACTACGGCTGGAAATGATGATTTCTGAAACAGCTCCCGCCGGTCAATTGACAGGAGCTGTCAACGCACATTTTCAATTGTGTGATGA
>NZ_JAQIBL010000129.1 GCF_027859075.1 Oceanispirochaeta sp.
GAGTAATCTCTTAATGAAGCATTAAAATCGTACGACAATAAAAGAGCAAACCTGGAACAAAATGCAAAGTATCTGGAGGGAATGCCCCCCCAGAACGCCGTTTCCATCCTATTGCAGATGGACGACACGGAGATGGTTGATCTTCTGAGAACATCAGAACGATTAGCTACCGTATCGGGCAAAGCGTCCCTGGTTGCCTTCTGGTTGTCATTAATGCCTTCTGAGCGTGCCGCTCAGATTCAAAGCAAAATGGCCTTAAAACCGGAGGATTAAATCATCTGGAGGTGCCATGATTCAGTTGTCTTCTCCTTCACCGGATTCAATTCCGGTTCAGCAGGGAAAATCACCTGATAGGGCTCCTGGCCTGAAAAAGAATAGTGATGGCTTTAAAAAGGCTCTCGTCAAGGAAAAAAAGAGTCTTGAATCTGAAGCGGAATCCCCCAGGAAGACTGTCGCGGCATCAAAAAATAAGACAGCTGATGCAGCCTCCCAGTCGGGAGACAAACGGACTGTTTCCAGTCCTCAGGGTGACAAGGACAGAATCTCAGACAAGAAACTGCTGGCGAAGCTTTTTGCACAGTCTGGAAAAGGTCAGCCTGTCACCGGTCGTGTTGCAGAAGAGAAAATCCTATCCCTTCTAAAAACTCACAAAAAAACTAAACTTCCCGAAATTGCCTCCCTTCAAGGTTCGAAGGATTCTTCCGAGGTCCTCGCCTCTCTCTCTCTACCTCAGAAGTCTGTCACCGGAAAAGTAAATACAAAAATTGAAGATCCGAAATCGGATGGTGAGGCAGCTCCTAAAATCATAGAGACAGCTCCTCAAGTCCTAAAAGATGGTGTAAAGCCAGGTGAACCTGACTTACAGAAATCTTCCGCACCTTCCGTACTCCTGGCACATTCGGATTTAAAACCGGATGGTGAAAGTAAAAAAGAATCATCCCTGTCAAAGAACAAAAAGAAAAGCTCCCCTGCAGATGTGAAAATCAGTTTTGAAGACAGAAGAAGAGCGGTTACTGCGGATAAGACTGTTCCACTGTTAAAAGAAGTTGACTCCCATGGTCCAGCAAACCGGATGACTCTGGAACTGGTTCCCTCAGAGGAACTGCCCGGGATGATGCCTCAGGGTGATCAGGTGGATAGCAGTGGAAAAACTTTTGTCCTTCAAACGGCGGAAGAGCAGAAGGGCGCGGCCCTTTTGGACAGGCAGCTTCATGAAAAAGGAACACAGGAACTTACCAAGAACATACGTTTTGTTCTTAAAGACAACAAAGAGGGAGAAATTAAACTCATCCTCAAGCCTGAATCTCTTGGAAAAGTCAGGATTAATCTGAATGTTCATGAAAACAATATAGTTGGGAAAATAATTGTCGAAAATAATAGTGTACGCCAGGCATTTTTGAATAATCTGGCAGATTTGACCAAAGCACTGGAAGAGAGCGGGTTCGGTTCTGCATCCCTGGATGTCTCTGTCGGTGGTGGTCAGACACAGGGCCGGCAGCAGCATAGCAATGAAAAACCTGTTTATTATAGTGAGTCTGCCCTGGGCAATCTGGATGGGCAGATTCCTGTTGTCTATGAAGATGGAATGACCTTCAGTCAGATCAATATGGTCGTCTAGGTTCTCCGTTTTTAATAGGGAGAACCTTCAGTTTAAATATGAACCCTCTGGGTTAGGAGATAGTTGGAATGGATTTCAGTACACAGATGAATGCTTCGGAAAGTGCAAAAGTTTCCATGCAGGTAGATAGTTTTAACAAGTCACTCAATGGGAACAAGGTGAAAAGTCAAGAACTGGGGAAAGATGACTTTATGAAAATTCTCATCACTCAGTTGTCCCATCAGGACCCGACCAAACCGATGGAAGATAAGGAATTCATTGCCCAGATGGCACAGTTTTCCAGTCTCGAGCAGATGACCAATATGAATAAGCAGTTTACGAATATGGCAGAGCGGCTTAACAGCTCCCAGGCTTTTAATGTTCTGGGAAAAAATGTTGAGCTTATGTCTGCAGGTCAAACCATCCAGGGTCAGGTGGAAGCCGTCACGGGTGGTGAGTACCCGCAGCTGCTGGTCAACGGCAGCTACTATGATTTCAATACATTACAGACAGTATATAACACTAAAGGAGAGTCCCAGTTATGATGCGCTCACTCTATTCCGGAGTATCCGGACTTCAGAATCATCAGACAAGAATGGATGTGATCGGTAACAACGTAGCCAACGTCAATACCATCGGTTTTAAAAAAGGCCGGGTTATTTTTCAGGATATGATTTCTCAGGGTATGCGGGGAGCCGCGAGACCCACCGAGGAACTGGGTGGTGTAAACCCCATGCAGGTCGGATTGGGAATGACAGTGGCTACCATTGATACAATTCACACTCAGGGCTCTCTGCAGTCAACGGGGAATTCCACCGACCTGGCTATTCAGGGAAATGGATTCTTTATTCTCAGTCAGGGGGATAAGGAATTTTACTCCATAGCCGGTGCCTTCGGTCTGGATGAAGGCGGAATGCTCGTCAATCCTGCCAATGGTATGAGAGTTCAGGGATGGGAAGCCGAAACCCTGGAAGGTCAAACATATCTAAATACAGCCAGTGACACGAAAGATCTGTTTATCCCTATAGGAAGTAAAGATCCCGCCAGTGCCACATCAGAAGTTGAGTTGGCCTGTAACCTGGATAAAAGAACACCTGAAGTCCTTCCCGGTGCGGGCACTGCGGATATAAGAGAAGGAACCTGGACCATTGATAAGGACATCTACGACTCATTTGGTAATGTACATAAGATGACCATCAATTTCACGAAAGCAACAGGTGTTAACAATCAATGGAATGTGTCAGTCAATGTGGATGAAACTGGTGAAAACCCCACAAATACAACACTGGACATTGGAGCTCAGAACAATGCCGACGGTACTTTTACCATGGAATTTGATAATCTGGGAGCCCTCACATCTGCTTTTGATGCTCAGGGAGATGCTATCACAGAAGGTAATTTGCTGATTCCTGTCTCTTTTGATCTTCTCGACTCCACTCCCGGTGCGGATGGTGCCCCCATCCGACAGACCCTCAATCTGAATCTGGGAGAAGTCGGCAGTTACACGAATAGTGTGACTCAGTTTGCCGAAACATCCTCGACTAAAGCGTTTCGTCAGAATGGGTATTCCATGGGTTATCTGGAAACATTTCAGATTGACTCCCGTGGTGTTATCACCGGCGTCTATTCTAATGGTACAAACAGATCCCTCGGACAGGTGGCTCTGGCTAGTTTTATCAATCCCGGCGGCCTGGAAAAGGGCGGAGAGAGCACCTACATGGCCACCATCAACTCGGGGGAAGCCAATATAGGACCATCCGGTATTGCCGGTAAGGGTAAGTTTGTTTCCGGAGCTCTGGAAATGAGTAATGTGGACCTTGCAGAACAGTTTACTGATATGATCGTCACCCAGAGAGGGTTTCAGGCCAATAGTAAATCTATCACAACTAGTGATACCATGCTGCAGGAACTCCTACAGCTCAAAAGATAAGGGTAACTGAATAAATGGTAGAAGTAACCATGATGGGGAAATTGAACAAAGTTATATTTCTTAATCCCCATCAGATTGAATATATTGAAGCCGATGCCAGTACCACCATCGTGATGCTTTCGGGTAAACGCCTGGTCGTTCAGGAAAAATATTCCACAATCTTTGACCGGATTGTGGAATATAGACGCCTGATCGGCGGCTTCAAAAACGAGGAGTAGTCTTTATATGGATATAGCAACGATTGGTGGATTGATCGGTGGACTTTTTCTTATCGTCGGATCGATTATAGCCGCTGGAAATGCCCTGTCTCTCTATTTGGATAT
>NZ_JAQIBL010000130.1 GCF_027859075.1 Oceanispirochaeta sp.
CGCCACAGCTTCCGATTTCAGATTGAACTGCAGGAAGAGGAGGAGGAGAATATGGATCAATGCCACAGAGGATATGATTCCGATTCTGATAAGCTTCTGGATAGGAAGATTTGAAGTGCTTGTCATAGATCCTCCTTGACAACAAAGCTGACGACTCTGTGTTGGAGGAGCTGCAGAATCTTTATCACTCCATCAATATGTTTGTAGGCCGTGTTGCGGTCAGCCAGGATATGAATCCTCATGTCGGGATGTTGGATGTAGGCATCGGTAATGATATTCTCAAGCTCCCCGGCAGATACTGAATGACCCTCTACGATGACAGTTCCTTCCCGGTCAATCCACACTTCCTGTTGATGCTCCGCTTCAGTCCGTTCAATCTGTTTGGCCTCGGGATAATCGATCTTCACTTCTTTCCGGTAATTGATCAGAGATATGAGCATAATGAAGATAAGGAGCAGAAAGCCGATATCACTCATGGCAGACATAGGAGCGCCGGGGGGCCTTCTTTTACTGCTGATTTTAATCAAGACTCTCTCCCTGCATGGAAAAGGAAAAGTTTTCTACCTTTTCCCTTCTGATAATCTCGATTGTTTCCACAAATCTCTGATAGCCTGTATCGGGATCAATGGCCAGGGCCACGGTGAGATTGGGATGGACTTTAAAGTTTTCAGCCAGCAATTCTTCAAGATCGGGAAGGGGGAGAACCTCTTCCTTGTAGTATAAATCTCCCGAAGGACTGAGGCTCAGCCTGATCAGGTCTTCCTTTTGTACAATCAGAGGTTTTTCATGGGAGGGCAGGCTTAAAAGAAAACCAAAATTTGTATTGAATCCGGCTATGACCAGAAAATAAATGATGAGAAGAAAACTCAAATCATTGAGTGCCCCCATGGGATCATCTGCCTTTCTGGTAAAAAACTTTTTCATTTTCACTGGTTCTTGTCTCCGCCGCGGATAGAGAGGGCTCCCACAATGTCGCTGGATGCTTTCGTGATATCCGCCGCAAATGTATCCACCCTGTGTGCGAGGATGTTGTAGCCGACAAGAGCTACGATGGCTATGATCAGCCCGAAAACCGTTGTCATCAGGGCTTCGTAAATGCCGTTGGCAACAAGCTGTGCATTGACATCCGAGGCCTCAGCGATGGATCTGAAAGCACCGATCATTCCGGAAACTGTCCCCAGAAATCCCGTGAGGGGGGCGATGGATGCCAGGGCGGAGAGAAAGTTGAACCCGTTTTCGAGCTTCCGGATCTGCTCCTGACCTTCGGCCTCTACGGCCTTTTCCATGCGGTGCTCCCCATGGGGGGCATTTTTGAGGATCTCCCTCAAAATTCTGCCGCTGACATTCCGGTCTTTCAGCTGGTCCAGGTATTCCCGGGCTTCTCCTGTATGATTCTCTTCGATACAATCCCTCACATGCTGCCGTACTTTTTCTGTCCTCAGGTCATGGATAAGAATATAGATGATTCTCTCCAGGATGAGGGCAAATGTGAGGATGGAAAATACCAGGAGGGGCCACATAAACACCCCTCCCATTTCAAAAAATCTTATAAGACTCCATTGTTCGGTCATTTTGTACTCCTGATATCTGAGTGGGGGAGCCATGACTCCCAGAGATCCTGCCAGAGGCAGCATATGATAATAAGTTCAGAGGCTTCATCATAATCCCGTAACAGGGTTCCTGAGTCTCTGACTTCATGAAGTTCTTCGGGGAAGTATTTCTTTGTAGAGAGGGTATCCCAGAGTACTTCTTCATTTCTGATATACCCTTCTTTATCTGAACTGGAGGCTTCCGGTTCGGGAAAAGCATCGGAAAATCCGTACAATTCAGGAAACAGAAGGGATTGAAGGTCCTGATGGTAGGCTTTGGAGTCAATTCCTCTTTTTTTATGATGAAAACTATAGTCCTCTGGAGCCAATTCAGTCTGCAAAAACCCGGACAGGACAATGGCTCTGTCCAGACGGCGGCTCATCATATCCCGGGCTCTGTCTCCATAGATTTTGTCTCTCCGGTAACGGATTTCAGCCTGTAAAACCGTTCCAGTCTGAGGCATCTCAATGACCCTGATCTGCCAGCTTTCCTTACTCCTCCGGGTCAGTTCCAGCATGCCCTGGAGAGAGATTGTTGATTCGGTCCATCCGTCATGCCAGTTAAAAAATAGATGAAGTTCATCTGTATGAAAGACCCAATGATCCGGTTCACTCTCAAAGGCCTCACCATGGATTTCCGTCAGGGAAGGAAAGGGAATTTTCAGGATAGCCTGGTTATTCTCCAGTAACTGAAGATTCCACTCTGTCTGATTCTCCATGGACACACCTGACCATTTCTGTCCGGCAGGGGCGGACTGACAGGAAAGCAAAACTATCCCCGGGAGCAGGAGGACTGGAAACAGGATTCCTTTTATTATCTTTAAATATTTCTTCATTTTTTTCTCACTTTCCTTGTTCAATTAGTAGCTGACTTTCAGACCGAAGGAGGGCAAGGGTATCCCTATATCAAAATCGGCTGAGGTATCGCTGTTTTCCTCTCCGGTAATCTCATTGTAGTCACTGTTGGTCGATGGTTTATAAATCTGAGTCAATATATCTTCCACAGCAATATACCATTCCCATTGAACCCTGGAATTTTCGGGATAATGCGCATAGGACAGGCGTATGTCTACAGGAGCGGAAACACCGTCTCTCAGGCTGTCTGAATAGGAGGATGCCCGGCCGTACTGTTCTATGACCTGCCCTTCATACTCTACGGGATACACTGTTACATCTCCCACCTTGTCCCGGGGGGCTCCCGTTGCCAGTTGGCCTATGACAGAAAAGGTCCATCCCGGTTGAAAGCGCCAGTTTATGACCATATTAAGATTATGAAAGCGGTGATAATAGGGGTAATACCACTGGTCCAGAGGTTCATTACTGGTAAGCAGAGTTTCCGACTCTGTACCGGTATTGGATGGATTATAGAATCGGGCCCAGATAAAGGAGTAGCTGATGTATCCATCCCATTTGCGGGCAATCTTCTTCTGCACCATAAAGTCGAATCCGGCGGTATGACCTTTTCCATCGGTATTATAGTGAATGAGTGAATCTCCTGTGGCATCATCGCTGCTGAGAACCATACGGTTCAGATAGTATTTATAATAGGTTTCGAATTTGAATTTCCACTTATCATTCCAGTGAACTTCAATTCCGGCCAGATTAAACAAGGCCCGGTCCGGAGACATTTCCCAGTCGGCAATCCCGTATTTCTTTTCCGACAGTTCCGCCTCCAGGGGCATCGAGGAGAACAGACCCGAACCGATGGTGAGATTGACCGCGTCCAGGTGTTTGCTGTCTTTGAGTAGATTATAGGTGACACTGCCCCTTGGATTAATGAGAGGTCGGGCATGCATCGTAAAATCCTCATTCCAGATGGTGTAATACTCTCCCCTGACACCCAGCTCAGATTTGAGTAAGGAATTTTCACTTCCATGTTCCCAGACCATAAATCCAGCGCTGTTGAGAGAGTGATTCCCATCTACATCTGTTTGGAAATTGTATTGTTTCAGGCCAAGACCGCTTTCGTTATCCACGGGAACCCACAACTCTAAATCATCACTTTCCGAGGTAGTTGTCACGACTGTCTCGGTGCCGACAGCCAGAATGTCAGTAGGACTCATCAGTCTCTCAACCGTCAATTTTAATTGACCCTGCTGCATATCGGTGCTGCCGGTTCCACTGTTTTCCAATCCGTCGATGCTGTATGTATCGCCCTCGCTTAAACCGAAAGAATCACCGTATTGCTGCAGAAATTCTTCGCTGTAGGTCATGGTCCCCTTATTGACGGCTTTGAATGTCATATCCATCAGGTTCCAGTTGTACCCACCCAGGACGTCTATGTACAGTTTTTCTCCCGGAGACCAATCCATACCTCCGGCAAGAAAGGCATTGGTATAGTCATAATCAAAGAGGACATCCGTAGAATAGGTTTCGGATTCAAAATTGCTGTCCATTCCTACACCGTCGGTTCCGTAAAATCCGCTCATATAGAGTCCTACCGAGCTGCCGGGTCTATAGGACATCTTCGTATAAAAATCCCGGATGTAGGGCATGGTTGTGATCGCTTCTGTTTCATCGGGGTAGAGAAGCTTTGCTGTATCAAGGTATGTCACCTTACCGCCTGCAAAGAGTCCCCCTTTTTTTCCAATTGGGGATTGTATAAACAGATCTGTCGAAGTTGTAGAAAGAGAACCGTCAATTCTCAGTTCCGGTTCATCCGCAGTGATGGTGGTGATCTCCAGAAGTCCCGACATTGCCCGTCCGTATCGGGCCGAATATACCCCGTGGGAGAGTTTGACCGATTCAACCATATTGGGATTGAAGATGGAATAGGCTCCCCCCCAATGGAAGGGATAGGTCACATAAAATCCATCCATTGTGGCCGCCATTTCATCAGGATAGCCCCCCCGGATAGAGGGTTGGGCATCCCAACCTGAAGTATAACCAACTCCGGGAAGAGTCTTGACCGAGTTCATGACATCTTCCACGATCCCGAGGTTGGCAGTCACATCCATATCCTCTTTGTCCATCACCACAGAGATTCCGACTTCTTCGTCACTTTTTCCTATGATCTTTCGTTCCACTACCAGTTCCTCACCCTCAATCATGCCGCTGATGGTCATTTTGACTTGAACTAGTGCGTCTTTTGAAGAGATGGTCATTCTCTGTGAATCATAACCGGGATAATGGACTAAGAGCACAATCCTCTGCAGCTCATCAGGGTATTCCACAAGGGCGCTGCCCTCAGAATCGCTGTAAAAAGTGGCTTCCTGCCCCAGGATCTGAAGGAGGGCACCCTCCAGTGGAATTTCCAGATCTCTATCAGAGATCTGGACCGGCAGTTCGGCAGCACAGAGGATTGTAAAGGATGACAAGAGGAATAGAAGAAACAGAAATATATTTTTCACATTCATACCTTTGTATTAAAAATGAGATGTTTATCTTTAAACAGTCCTTATCCTATCATGTGTTACAATTTAATAATATTTTTTAGTTTTATTGTTCCAGTATCTTATGAAATTAATATACCATGAGGACCATGACAGAAGATGTTGAAGAGACAGCTATTTCCATCCTGTGGATGGATGAACATTATGCTTTTTTAAATAAACCCGAGGGAGTTCTGATCCACAGAAGCCTTTTCTCTCCGGATAGAGATACTCTTGTGAAACGGCTCTATCATCAGTTTGAAAAGCCTCCGCTTCCCGTTCACCGTCTGGACCGTCCTGTTTCGGGAGTCCTGGCGGCATCCTTTACTTCTGAGGCTGCTGCCCTGCTTTCGGCCCAATTTCGGGAAGGACTGATACAGAAGACCTATTGGGCCGTTGTCCGTGGACATATTCCCGATGAGGGTTGTATTGAAACACCCTTAAAAAACTATGAAACAGGAGCCGTCAAAGAGGCGGTTACCCCATACCGCAGATTATTAACAGCAGAAAAGAGTGTTCCCTCCCGAAAGTATCCCAGCTCCCGGTACTCTCTGGTAGAAGTGAAACCTAAGACAGGCCGTTTTCATCAAATTCGGAGGCACCTTGCCGGTTTGGGCTATCCCATTGTGGGAGATACCTCCCATGGTGATACATTCTGCAATCATCACTTTGTAGAACACTTTGGAGTGGAAGGATTGATGCTTCATGCCTGCAGGCTGGAGTTGACTCATCCTGTAACAGGAGAATCATTGTCGGTTCTTTCTCCTCTGGCTCAGAGGTTTCTGGATGTTTTTTATCAGTTCTCATGGGAAATCTATCCCTAAAATGAGTGAAAATAAAATGAATCAGTAAGTTAGAATCATTGCTATTGTAGATGATTTTGAAGCTTTGTATAATCGGAGGATTTACCAAAAATTCTGAAGTCCCGGACTTTTTTAAGGAGTTTGATACCATGTCTTTTATACAGTCTACAGTCAACGGTTTTTTTAAGATCCTTCTCAAAATTACCTGCAAAATTGATACATCCGAAATGGACCGGATTCCTGCAAAGGGCCCTTATATCCTTATCATCAACCATATCAGTTTTCTCGAAGCCCCTATTTTCTACATTTTTATGAGACCACG
>NZ_JAQIBL010000131.1 GCF_027859075.1 Oceanispirochaeta sp.
TTCATCCGCAAGGCGATAGAGATCTTCCGACCTCATATTCAGACCGCACTTAAATTCTGCCACACCTAAACTGATGGTCACCCAGTCAGAGATTTCAGATTTTTCATGAGGAATTTTCAGGTCTTCAATAGAGCTGCACAGTTTTTCTGCCAGAACAGCAGCTCCGCCCCTTTCGGTTTCCGGCATAATAACAGCAAACTCTTCCCCTCCGATACGGCAGAAAAGATCTCCTTTCCGCTGTACCAGCTGGTTTATGGTTGCGGCAATAGTCTGCAGGCAAACATCTCCCGCCTGATGACCATAATTGTCATTGTATTTTTTAAAAAGGTCGACATCCATCATTATCAGGCTCATTGATCGCTGGTTCCGACGGCTTCTATTCCACTCGGCCTTCAGAACATCATTAAATTTCCGTCTGTTACTGATCTGAGTCAAACTGTCAATATTAGCCAACTCCACAAGTGCCTTATTAGACTGAGACAACTCTTCCCGTATTTTTACCTGCTCAGTAATATCAGTCAAAATCAATAGACTGTCATTCTCAGGATTCTCCTTATCCAGGGCCGAACAGTTGATCAGGCAGGAACGGATCTCTGTGGGATTGGGTCTGACTGAGATGATTTGATTGATGAGAGAGAAATTACAGTGGGAATCAGCTTGTTTGATATTCTTGAATTTTGGTCCTAATATATTTGATTCTTCTATCATTTTGAATCGATAATTCAATCATGAGAAAAATTGTACTCACTTTTTTTGTAATGCTCGGGATCGTAGCCCTCTTCCTCGAGCAATACCGCAATTCTCCCGGAATTTATTTTCAGATAATCACATTTATAGACTATTCTCTTGTCCTTTACCTGGTGGGCGATTTTCTATGGGAAATGAAGGAAAATGGTAATGCAAGACGCTATATCAGGAGAAATCCTTTCTCTTTTTACTTTCTGGTATTCTATTTACTCATTTTTGTAATCAATATCATGATGAGAAAGATGGGCGGGGCATTCAGTAATGAAAACAATCTGATGACCTTTATTCGGAACCTTATGCTAATACTGAAAATATTCGGACGATTCAAAAAAGTATCAACCTATGTGCATTCCATCATTACCAAACCGGCGCAGACCGTTGTTTTCAGTTTTGTGATGGTCATTCTCATCGGGTCGTTGATATTGATGATGCCTGTCATGAATTCAGGAACTCCCCTGAAACCGATAGATGCTCTTTTTACGGCGACTTCGGCTGTTTGTGTAACAGGACTGATCGTCGTTGATACGCCGGTCCACTTTACCTATGCCGGCAAAACGGTGTTGATGATTCTGATACAGATAGGTGGCCTTGGTATAATGCTGCTTTCTTTCTTTATGGTCTTTCTCTTCCGTCAGTCCATAAGTATTAAAGACCGGAACCTGCTTTCCTATATGCTGAACAGTCAGAATGTTCAAACTCTCAAAGACAGTGTGAAGAGAATTATCTTTCTCACTTTTTTAATAGAATTCATTGGCGCTCTCCTACTCTTCCCGGTTTTTTTAAAGAGTGGATCATCCATTGCCAAAGCTGTTTTCTTTAGCCTCTTCCATTCAATTTCGGCCTTCTGCAATGCCGGATTTTCACTTTTCTCAGACAGTCTTATGTCTTTTAATGGCAGTTTAGCGATGAATTTTATTATTACAACTCTGATTATTGCAGGAGGGATAAGCTTTGCTGTCTTAACAGATTTGTATTCCCTTATTAAACAGCGTCTTTTAAAAAAAGGAGGCAGTCTGTCCATAAACTCAAAAGTAGTCATTATTGTTTCCTCTTTGCTAACCGGATTAGGCACTCTTCTTATCTATAAACTGGAACACAGGAACCTACTTTTCCCTCATCCCGTGGGACAGCAATACCTGGAGGCCTATTTTCAATCAGTGACTCTTAGAACCGCCGGATTCAACACAATGCCATTTGAATCACTCACAAACGGGACTCTTTTAATCATGATGGGGATTATGTTTATAGGGGGAGCGTCAGGAAGTACGGCCGGCGGTATCAAGGTCAATACACTTGGTGTCGTCTGGGCCTACATCCGGTCCTTCCGAAGAGGAAATGATGACGTTTTACTATACAGACATCAAATTCAAAAAGACAGGATACTCCAGGCTTTTACGGTCATTGCTTTTGGACTATTATCCATCTTTTTAATAAGTTCAATATTAGTCATAACAGAGGATGCAGCACCCCTTAAGATTCTATTTGAGACAGTATCTGCCTTTGCAACTGTCGGATTGTCAGCGGGTATCACGGGGAGCCTGTCGGTCATTGGAAAGATTGGGATTATTTTCCTCATGTTTCTGGGAAGATTAGGTCCTTTGACATTATTGACAGCTTCATCAGGGAGTGAAAAACAATCAAAGATTTCATACCCCGAAGCGGCAATAATGATAGGTTAATTACAAGAGAAAGTCAGCCAGGAGATAAATATGGGTAAATCTATTGCAGTCATAGGATTAGGTGTTTTCGGGAGACAGGTTTGTGAAGTACTCACTAAAAAAGGTGCTGAGGTTATCGCCATTGACAATAATGCGGCCCTGGTCAATAGAGTCAAAGACATTGTGAGTCAGGCGATTCTCCTGGATTCTACAGACGAAGATTCTTTATCGGAGGCATCTTTAGATAGTGTCGACACGGCCATTGTGGCTATTGGTGACAATATTGAAGCCAGTATTCTGACAACAGCACTGCTTAAACAACTGGGTGTGCATCATGTTATTGCCAGAGCCGTAACGAAAATTCATTACCAGGTGCTCAAAAAAATCGGAGCCGATGAAATCATAAATATAGAAGAAGAACAGGGGATGAGAGTCGCTCTGAATCTGATTGCCCCCTCGGTGATGGAAAAGGTCCAATTATCAAGAGAAATAATTCTTTCAGAGCTATACCTGCCTCCTGAGAAATCACACATGACGGTTCAAGAGTTAGATTTTGAAAAAAAATACAGTATCAGACTGGTAGCTTTACGAAGAAGCCTCAATCAGATGGACTCAGAAGGCTTAAATATTCGAAAGGAAATTCTCCTATTCCCAGAAAGTGGAGAAGAACTTCTGGAAGGAGATGTCCTGATCATGGTTGGTGAAGAAAAAAATTTGGAACTATTCCAGAAGAACGGGAGTTAGAAAATGATTGTTATCAGTATAAAACGTTTAATTTTCTCATTCTGTGTCATTTTATGTTTAACCATAATTTTGCTGTTCATAGGCCTTAATCTTTTTTCTATTGCTCCCCTGAATATCAGTTTTGATAAACAAGAAGTCCTTTTCTGGGGTATTGTAATTTTACTGGTTCAATTTTTTATCATACTTTCGGCATTTATGGGACATAGAAAATTGATTGCAGATTTAAACAAAATAATCAGCTATAAGGATCTCAATCACCCCCACTCCATGAGGATACTGGATCAGTTAGGACAACTCGGACAGGTATTGAAAAAAATGCTGAAAGAACAGAATGACTTGCTTGAATTGAGAATGAATCGAATCTCCGCTGCGAATAAGGTTCTCTCCCTCTTATGCGAAGAGTATCCCGCCCCTGTTGTCATCAGTGACACCCTGGGAACAATCTTAGGGGTCAGTGATAAGATGAGAGATAAAATCGGATTTGCAATGAAAAGTGATTCAAAGGTCTCTGATTTTTTTCCGGATATGAAAATGGCAGAGGTGATGGTCTCTTTAGAAAAGAATCGAACCCCATGGAAAGCGGAGGGTAAATCGGGTTATATGTGTACTCCTGTGTTTGATAAGGGGGGCCACTTAAATCTTTGTGTCTGGGAGCTTGAATCTGGTCATTTGATGCCGAAACTAAACAGCAAACCGGTTACCAGCCTATCCAGAAAGACCTTTCAATCAGTAAAAGGGATATTCAAGAGGAAAACCCTAAAAAAAGAGAATGTTGAAAATGAAGATAGACATTAATGGTATAAATTTATTGAAATATGGCAAGTCACACTGAAGA
>NZ_JAQIBL010000132.1 GCF_027859075.1 Oceanispirochaeta sp.
TAACAACAGATGGGTAGACGTACTAAAGACTCTTGATAAAACCACACTATTGGATCTCTTCAGTTTTTCATACGAAAAGATGCTTTCGATTTTTGATAACATTGAAACATTGGATAATCCAGCAATGCATAATGTAAAATGGTATAGTGATGATATTTCTCCCTGGTGGCTGGATATTGCAAGAGAATATACGGAGCTCTGGATGCATGCCACACAGATATTTAAAGCCCTGGATAACGGGTTCACCTTTGATTCAGAATATTTATCACTATTCTATAAAATATGTTTATTGGCGCTGAACCGGACATATAAGAATGTAAATGAAGAAATACAAGTCCAAATTAAAATCGCTGAGAATCATTATATTTTTAATAATTCTTATGGCTTTCTTGAAGTTCTGGATGACAAGAAAACTACAGCAGCTATATCTATCAGTAATAATGTTGCCTGGAAGGTCTTTTCGGGAATAAAAATGACTCCTGAAGAATTGAACTCGGTCATTATTACAGGGAACCGTAACATTGGAAAAATGTTCCTGGAGATAGAATCAGTAATGATAAAGGCAATCTAATGATCCCTACAACAGACTTCAAGAGAACTGATGTACTCTTGAAGTAGTGCTTGTTTTACACAGTATCTTACACCGCCTGGAGGAGCATTCTTTTGGTTTCTTCTATGCTTCTGAACCTATATCCGCTGTGTTCCAATTCTAGTTTCAATCCCGCCACAAGGTCGCGATTCCGGAGTGCTTCCCTGCCATTGAGGATATTACTGTCTTCAAATCCCACTCGAATGATCTGAGCACCCAGGTCCAATGCTTCCAGATGCTGACTGAAATCCGTATTGCCCACAAAAATCACACCCCAATTGCTTTGCTTTGGAAGCCGGCTTATCAGATACTGCAGTAAATTTCTGGAGTAGATCATTCCCCATCGGCAGTTAAATATAAATGAAAAATTGAAGGGAGGATCTAATAATCCTTGATCAATGAGATATCTGGCAGTTTCGATATTCCCTGTATCGAATATTTCAAGGGAAGGATGGACATTCCATTTTTTAAGCTGGCTGATCCAATATCTGATGGACTGAAGGCTGTTTTGATAAACTTCTTCTCCAAAATTCAATGAACCAAGATTAAGTGATGCAAGATCTGCCTGTTGCGCAGAAGCCGGGCGGATTCGCTCGTCGTCATCCAGGTTAGAAAGGCCCCCGGAACTTGCTTCAATGCAGATATGTGTCTCTTTGGAGATAAGATGAACCGATTCCTGAAATACTCCGATATCTGCTGACAATGCTCCGCTTGTGCTGCGGGAATGGAAATGTACAATGGCAGCTCCCTGTACTGCACAGGCCGCTATTTCTGCAGCAAGATCTTTCGGATCCAAAGGATTCCCTTTACCGATACCCCAGCCACCCTGTGGTGCCAGGCTCAATGAAACTAAGTCAGCCATTTAATTTTCCTTTGGGCTGTATGCCCGAACCATAACAAACACGAATCCGAGCAGTCCTGAGAGTCAACCAGTATTAAATTGTTCTAATCCCGGGAGTCACAGACCGTAGCAACAGAAACTATTCTTCAGGATAAAGTCCAATATTTGATGCGGGAACAAATACTGGTCAATAAACACCGTTTCAGATTCCATATTAAACCTTGTGAATGGTATATTATATGATACTATTATTGAATAATGCTTGGTAGCCCTGATTTTTTAAAAGAATAGAAATTTGAATAGATTGAATAGTTTAAGTGAAAAGAAATCAAAAAAATTGGAGAATAAGCTTTTAGACGAATCAACCCGCTATGATGTATCAAAAATGTATACTACATTTTTTGCGGGTCACATTCAGAGGCTAATGATTTATGGAAAATATAATCAAAAAGTTCCTTGATGAAACGACTCTCTGGGTTCCGAGAGTCATCGGCGTAATCGTGATTATCCTCTGTTTTTTTGTGCTTTCGAAAATACTTAAAAGTGTCATTACTAAAGGTTGTAGGCGGTTCAAGCTTGATATTCATCTTACATCCCTCATTACCCGCACAAGCAGTACAACAATGATAATATTTGGCTTTGTTACAATCCTCGGAACCTTAGGTATTAATGTCTCTGCCCTTGTAGCAGGGTTGGGATTGACAGGGTTTGCATTAGGTTTTGCACTAAAAGACATTATTTCGAATATCCTTTCGGGTGTCCTGATCCTGTTGTACCGACCTTTTAAGATTGGAAATACCATAAAAGTCGCTGGATATGAGGGCATCGTTGTTTCTATTGACCTGAGATATACGGAATTAATCAGCGAAGGGAATAAGATGCTGATCCCCAATTCAAAATTATTTACCGAGCCTATTACAGTCCTTCATCCAGAGGATAGTCTGACTAAAAATAGTAAATAATAAAGGACTGCTCCGGAACGTTTTTAGCTTCTGCAGAACTAAAGTTCCATTTTTTGGAAATTCATCAATCATCTAACTATTGTGAGTTTACCGGTGAAACTGGCATTAAATTGACACTTCAGGCTATAGGAGTATAATTAGAATTGTAGAAAAGGATGTGCCGAGCATGAAAATTCAGAGTTTGAATGGGAAAAGCTACTTTTCTTCTATAAATTTATTATTCATTTCAACAGTCCTGATATTGTTTAGTGGACTATATTATTTGAGTAGATATAAATACCTGCTTTTTCATGCTTCCATTGAAATATTCAGCATTACAATCTCTTGTTGTGTTTTTATTTTATCAACCCTTACTTTTAAAAAATAAAAGAATGCATTTTCATTGTTAGGTCTTGGGTATTTAGCTGTAGCGATTTTAGATCTTTTACATACATTAACATATCAAGGGATGAATTTATTTGAATCAGATATCTTTTATGCAAACCAGCTTTGGATATGTGCAAGAATATTTGAGAGCATAACCATCTTTCTGTTCTTGATTTACTCTAAACGTGTATCTATAGGATTTTATAAAATAGCGTCCTTGTATCTATTAGCATTTATCACAGTATTATTGACAATATTTTACTTTAAAATATTTCCTGCCTGTTTTATTCTGGGAAAGGGACAGACAGAATTTAAGATTATTTCCGAGTATATTATTTGTATAATATTGGGAGTTTCCCTTTATATGCTGAGAACCAAATATTTTCTTGATAATGAGGTTATAAATACATATTTATCATTTTCAATTATTATTACAATTTTGAGTGAATTATCCTTTACATTATATATGGATAATTATGGATTATTAAATGTAATGGGACATTTTTTAAAGTTGATTTCCTTCTATTTTATTTATAAATCAATATTGTTAGTCAATGTTCGGAACCCATTAGTCATTATTTTTGAAGAGTTAAGAAAAAAGGAAGATCGGATTTTACTTCTTTTGTCAGAATTAGAAAAAGAAAAAAACATTGCCATTGAATCGTCCATTACAGATGGATTGACCGGGATTTCTAATCGTAGATATTTCGATCAAGCATTGATTGAGAAGTATTATCGTGCACAAAGACAAAAACAAAGTTTATCAATTATTATGATAGATATTGATTTCTTTAAGCTTTATAATGATCAGTATGGTCACGTTTCTGGAGACGAATGTTTAATAAGAGTGGCAAAAGCTCTTCAGGACGTGATGAGTCGAGCAACAGATATTCTGGCTCGTTATGGTGGTGAAGAGTTTGTGGTTCTATTAGAAGATACAAATGAACATGGTGCCGGTAACCTTGCTAATAAAATGAGGAAATCCATAATTGAATTAGAGATTGAACATTCAAAATCAGAAATATCAAAATATGTAACTATTAGTCTTGGTGTTCATACTATTCATAACTTTGAAATTGAAGAAATTAATCAAGTCGTTGGTTTTGCGGATGAGGCTCTATACAAAGCAAAAAGCAATGGGCGGAATAGAGTTGAATTCTAATATTCACTTTTAAAAAACCTTCCAGCTTCTCCTTGAAGGACGTGTATTCCTCCGCAGAAAAAAAAGATTCCATTTTTCAGGCTATCAGGAGTAAAAATCTGAAGCAGAAATAGTTACTTCCTTAAGCAAGGGCTCCGTACAAAATCTGGGCAAACTCGCGCTGCAGAGGGTAGGGACAGTCCGCCAGCTGCAGCATCATCACTGCATAGAGCTCTTCCGCCGGGTCAATGCACATCCAGGTTGCTGCCGCACCGCTCCAGCCGTATTCTCCCCTGCTTCCTGGAATCCCCGCCAGAGAGGGATTCATCATCACCCTCACGCCCAGGCCGTAACCGTAGCCGTCCCCGGACATGGTCGCCAGGGCCTTCCCGGTCAGATGGTTCCGGTTGATCAGATTTAGAGTCTTCCGCCCTATAATCCTGTGCCCATCGAATGACCCTTCCTTTAAAAGAGCCTCGCAGTACCGGGAGTAATCCCCCAGAGAGGATATCAGTCCCCCGCCGCCCGACTCAAATCCGCCTTTCTTAAAAAGGAAGCTTGTCAGGGGATCATCCTGAGCAACTCGGACCGGGGCTTCTCCCGCCTTCACAGTTCTGTATAAGGGAACAAGCCGTTCCGCCTGCTCCTTGTCAGGCAGAAAGGTGGTCTCTTTCATCTCCAGAGGATCGAAAATGTTTTTCTTCAGATATGAACCGAAACTCTCCCCTGAGAGAACCTCGATCACCCGGCCCAGAATGTCGTGATTGTAACCGTAGAGAAAATCATCCCCCGGTTCGAAGGCCAAAGCCGTGCCCGCAAGGGCCTCTATATAATCCCGGGTATTCAGACTCCCCTGAGGGGCTGATTTCTCCTTTTCTGCCTCCCCTATGCGGTTCAGCAGGAACCGGTCTGCAGGGAGGGACCCCGGATTGAATCCATAGGGTATGCCGCTGGTCATCGTGAGCAGATGCTTCATCAGGATAGGCTGGACCGCCGGTTTCAGGAGGGGGATGTCCTGATCGTATCCGGTAATTACATTCATCCGCCGGAAGGAAGGAATAAAGTCGGAGAGGGGAGTCTCCAGTGTAAAAAGACCCTTCTCAAAAAGCTGCATGGCCCCCAGGATGGTAATGACCTTGCTCATAGAGTAAATCCGGAACAGTGCATCCTCTTTCAATACCTTGCCTGCCTCTTTATCGGCGAGACCGGTCACCACATGGGCCAGTGTCTCCCCTCTCTGCACAACCTGTGCCGAAATACCGGGAATCCTCCCGTCTGTAGTGTATTTCATAAAAAGATCTTTCAGATTCTCTTCCATGGGCTTCATGTCCTGCTCCTTGATGCTCAATCCTTGATTATCATGCCATTACTATGGAATATATTATATCAGAAAATAAAATACAAAAGTGATAATAGAGGATGCTTCCTTCTGTTGATCGGTGATGGAAAGAAGGCTTTAATGATGAGTTGAAAAAGGAAAACATGGAAAAAGAATATTTATTTGCGCCTCAATGGCAGGATTCTGACAAAACAAATGAATTATATGACGGATCACAGGCTCTGAAAAAATATTTTGCTTCACTCTCAGAGAACCAGATATACGAAGTATTGATTGATCCGGTTTCAGTAATTAAACTCGAAAATGACATATATGGATATGCGGTCATTGCCGATCAATTACTCAGGATTAAGGACAATCTGGAACATCATAATCCCGACAAATTAGCGACACTCGGGGGCGGTTGCGGTATTGAAGTCCCCATCGTCTCATATCTATCAGGAAAGTATTCAAACCTGCAGGTTTTTTGGTTTGATGCTCATGGAGATTTAAATTCACCCCAATCATCGCCCAGTAAATATTTCCATGGTATGCCATTGCGGTTTATTACAGAGCAGCAAAGGAATACAATCGGGGATATTTTTAAGACCATACCATGTAAAAATGTTCATCTCATTGGATCAAGAGATCTGGATGACCCGGAACAAGCCTATATTACTGAGAGCAATATGCATGTTATTGGATTGGACAATGATTATTGGAGGGCACTCAATAATCATATTTCACAAAAGACTCAGGCCTATATCCATATTGATTTGGACGTTATCGATCCCCAAGAATATAAAAATGTTAAGTGTCCTGTTAAAAACGGAATGTCAATAAATGATTTAGTTCGATCTGTTCAGCTTATAATTAAAAGTATGAATGTTGTCGGCATGAGTGTTGTAGAAAATATTGAACAGGATATTAATAAAATAAAGGTGTTAAGACCTTTACTGGAAGAACTCATTAAATTATAGACAAGAGTGTTTCCACTGATTCGGTCCTAAACACGTTCCTGGAGCAGACGGGTTTAATCTTCTATCCAATCTGACAGATTCAAATTGCTGCCTTTATATGCCCTTCTGCATCATGGTCAAAGCCCGCATAGGCAGCGGCCGACCATGAGGAGTGATTCCCAAAATAAAAAGAGAAATGCTTTTCTTGTTGGAGTTTCGCTTGTATTATGAACACAAATAAAAAGGACTCTCAGGAAGGAGCTCTGAAAATCTCATCGAAGAATTTCATGGTAGCAAAATGTTCTATTTACTATAAAAAAGCTATAGTGGCCTTTATATATTGAAAAATGGATGGATAAAATAATACATGAAGAAAATAGAAAGGCCTCCGGTCGATGATGTTCTGATAAAGCAGATCCTGGGAATTATGATCATTGGAATTCTTATCATCTTTGTAAACGGATATCTGAATCTAACCGTTAGGAACAGTCCGGCCATGGGGTTTGTCTGCATCTTCGGGGCAGGCCTTATTTCTCTCTTCAGCATTCATCTTCTTTTATTCAGGAATACGGGAAAAGTATTCTTAAGCAGTTTGATCGTTCTTACCCTTATTCTCCTCTCCTTCCAGATCCTGGGAACCGAGCGGGAAATAGCACTGGCATGGCTTTTCATTCTCCCCCTTATTGCCTTTTATACCCAGAGGCTCATCTGGGGGACAGTGTATTCTGTCTCGTTGATTCTAGTGTCTCTGGGGATCTCCTACTTCCGGTTCAAAATGCATATTACACCAGCCATTTCACCGGGAGCCTATATTGAGGGAGCTGCGGTTTTCTCTGTCATCACCTTATTGACCTTTATATACCAAATGTCTATAGAAAAGAAAGAAGGAACCATTTTCATCCAGTACTTCAGAGATGCCTTAACCTCTCTGCCTAATAGAAGAAAGCTGATCCAGGATATCTCCAGGCGGAGGGAGAATACCTTGATTCTGGTGAATATAGATGATTTTAAGGAGATCAATAATTTCATCGGTATTGCAGGTGGTGACACGGTTCTCGGAGAAATAGCTCGCAGACTGGATACTTTCCGGATGATATCCGGAGTAACCCTTTACAGGCTGCATGCAGATGAATTTGCTCTCCTGATTTCCGGGAAGAAAGATTTGCAGACCGCAGTTAATATAGCCGAAAAGATTTATTCCCTGGTGAATACGGATATTACGATTGAAAAGACGGCAATCATTGTGACTGTTTCCATTGGGATCTCAGATTGTCATGATTTACTGGCCACCACTGATATCTCTCTGAAGTTATCTAAGAGCCTGAAGATTGGCTACTGCATCTATAACTCTGAGATGGAAATATCAAAAAGGTATGAAGACAATATCAATCAGCTGTATAGAATTCAAAAGGGAATTGAAAATAACAGCTTTATTCCTTATTTCCAACCCATTTATAATATAGAAGAAAATAGAGTCAGTAAGTTTGAATGTCTGATCAGGTTGGTAGATGATAATGAGATTCTAACACCCGACCAGTTTCTGAATATTTCCATGCGGTCAAAGAAGTATCCCTTTCTCACCAGAATCATGGTGAGCAAGTCTTTCGAGTTCTTTAAAGACAATGATTATTCTTTTTCCATCAACCTTTGTCTGGAAGACATTATAAATGATGAAACCACATCCCATATTTATTCCGAGCTTGAACGGTATGGTATCGGACACCGGGTGATCTTTGAGTTCCTTGAAACAGAGAGGATTGAAAACAACCCCGAAGTCCTCTGTTTTCTAAAAAGAATAAAGAGATATAACTGTCTAATTGCCATAGATGATTTCGGTACAGGGTATTCCAACTTTGATTTTATTCTGAGAATGAATTTTGATTTTCTGAAGATCGATGCAACCCTGATTAAAAATGTTCTTGAAGATAAAAACGCCCGTATCCTTATCAGTACAATCGTGAAATTCTCACGTGATCTGGGAATACAGACCATCGCTGAGTTTGTGGCTACCGAGAAGATTTATCAAAAGGTGAAAGAACTGGGAATAGACTTTGCCCAGGGCTATTATATCGGGAAACCTGAAGAAGATATCAGTGTATATGCATAAGTCGCCGGGAAGAGCCGCTGATTCTATAAACAGTGTTACCGTATCCTTATCCAGGCAGATAAAATTATCATTCTAATCAAACGTGAGTAAACATCATCTTATATTTCCGTACGTTCCTCATCAGGAGTCAAATGATGAGTCGAGGAATTGACTTAGGAAGCTATGACTCCCAGTCTAAAATCACTTTACCCGAATGGCCGGAACACATGATTTCAAAACCTTCCTTGTAGTCATCAACAGACATTTCATGAGTGATGATGGGAGTGAGGTCTAATCCTGACTGAACAAAACTTGCCATTTTGTACCATGTTTCAAACATTTCACGTCCATAGAGACCTTTAATCATGAGCCCCTTGAAAATGACCTCATCCCAGTTGATCGCCATATTTTTTGAAGGGATTCCAAGCATGCCGATCTTTCCCCCGTTGTTCATCACCTCGAGCATATTGTGAAACGCCGAAGGATTTCCGGACATCTCGAGGCCGATATCAAATCCTTCTGTCATACCCAGTTCTTGTATGACCTGTTTTAATCTTTGCTTGCTGGTATCAATGGCACAGGTCACACCCATTTTTTCAGCCAGGTTTAAACGATAGGGGTTTACATCTGTAATGACGATATGCCGGGCTCCCACATGCCTTGATACGGCCGCCGCCATTATCCCTATTGGTCCAGCTCCAGTAATCAGTACATCTTCACCAGCCATATTGAAGGATAATGCTGTATGAACAGCATTCCCGAAGGGATCGAAAATTGCGGCGAGTCTGCCTGGGATATTGTCGGGGATTTTAAAGGCATTGTATGCCGGGATGACCAGATATTCTGCAAATGCTCCCGTACGATTTACGCCTACACCTATTGTATTGCGGCAAAGGTGTATGCGCCCCGCCCGGCAGTTCCGGCAAAAACCACAGGTTATGTGTCCTTCTCCCGATACCCGATCGCCCAGAGCAAAGTTTTTTACGCCCGCGCCGAAATCAGCAATTTCTCCAAAATATTCGTGCCCTATCACCATGGGAACAGCAATTGTCTTTTGAGCCCAGTCGTTCCATTTATAGATATGGACATCAGTCCCGCAAATTGCGGTTTTCTTTATTTTGATCAACACATCGTTATAGCCCATTTCAGGCATTTTAACTTCAGTCTGCCAAATTCCCTCCTGGGGGAACATCTTTGATAAAGCTTTCATTTTACATCCTCTTGTCTAGATAATTGCCATTTCCTGTCCAATTGTAATAAAGGCAGTAATCGCCTTATCCAATTGCTCTTTTGTATGGGCCGCAGATATCTGGACACGAATCCTTGCCTTCTCTTTGGGAACCACAGGAAAGGAAAAACCGACAACATGGATTTGTTTTAATATCATTTGCTCTGCCATTTTTGCGGCGACTTTAGCATTACCAAGCATGATGGGAATAATGGCATGATCTTTACCGGCCAAATCAAAACCAGCTGCGGTCATCATCTTTCGAAAATAAGAAACATTCTCCCAGAGTTTTTCTCTTATATGATCCCCATTTTTCAGGATCTCTATGGCTTGAATGGAGGCAAAGGTGATGGATGGTGACAGGCTGTTTGAGAATAGATAGGGCCGGGATCTCTGTCTGAGCCAATCGATAATTTCCTTTCTTCCTGAAATATATCCTCCCGAAGCTCCACCGAGTGCCTTGCCCAGGGTGCCTGTCAGAATATCGATCCTGCCCAGGACATCACAGTATTCAGCTGTGCCCCTTCCTTTTTTACCCAGGAGTCCGACGGCATGGCTGTCGTCTACCATGACCAGGGCCTTGTATTTATCTGCTAAATCGCAAATTTGTTTAAGATCGGCAATGACTCCATCCATAGAAAATACACCATCTGTTGCGATGAGTTTAACCCTGGCCCCGGCAGCATCGGCCTGCTTGAGCTGTTCTTCCAAATCAAGGATATTATTATTCTCATATCTATAACGTTTTGCTTTGCAAAGGCGGACTCCATCTATAATCGAGGCATGATTTAAGGCATCAGAAATAACGGCATCATCTGATGTGAGAATGGTTTCAAATAGTCCGCCATTGGCGTCATAGCATGAAGAATACAGGATGGTCTCTTCAGTGCTTAGAAAATCACTGATTTTTGATTCCAGTTCCTGATGGATGTCTTGTGTCCCGCAGATAAAACGAACGGATGCCACGCCAAAGCCATACTTTTCCAGGCCCTCTTGTCCAGCTGCGATAAGATCCGGATGATTTGCCAGACCAAGATAGTTATTGGCACAGAAATTTAATACGGGAACGCCCTCAATCATGATATTGCTCGATTGGGAGGATGTAATAATTGTCTCTGTTTTATACAAGCCTTCAGATTTTAAATTTTGTGTTTGTTTGTGAAGATTCGTAAGAAATGATTGCTTATTCATAAGTTCCTCTCTAATGGCTGTGTTTGATCATGGCATTAAATACGAGGCACAACTTCCTGCCAGGCATGGAGAAACCGGATAAAGGTCTCTGCGGTGGCTCTATATGCCCCGGCTGAGATTGATTCGCTGAGGATGGCGTTATTCAGAAACTCATTAAACTCGTTTCTATCTATATCAACATGGTGAAGGGCCGCAAGAACACTGGAGGATACAGCCTTATACTCGAGATCATCCTGGGTAAAGTGTTCAATAAAAGTTCCCAGAGATTGAGGATCGAAACCGAATAAACGGACCTTCTCCCTCAGGTATTTGAATCGGAGAATATCCTGCCTCTGCCTGGTCCAATAGGATCCTTTTCGTTTGGGGGGAAGATGCAGGAGAAGCAAGTCCTGATCAAAGAAAAAGGGAAGGCCGCAGTACCGGGCATTCAGAACATAGTCATCATCCTCGCCTCTGGTTCCGTAGGGATCAAAGGGAACTTGAAGAAACATTTTTCTGTTGATCACCATATTCCCCCCAAAAGCGACGGTGCAGGGTGAAAGGGGGTCCTCGGCTTCCAGCTCCTTTTTGACATTTTCATTAAAAAGAGCATCTTTAGGCCAGTTTTCCAAAACATAGGAGGCTTGGCCATCGTAGAATTTCCGGCCATCCTCATCAATGACGCAGCCGGTTTTACCCAGGATTTCCGTTCCTTTGTAATCTGTCCCCATGTAGCGGAGAGCCTTTGAGTGATAGTTTTCATCGATGCATTCGTCATCATCAATCATCACCACATTGTCAAACCCATGGATCGCTGCATACAAGAGGCCGATATTCCGGACTCCTCCATAGCTGTCCAGATGGACTGCCTGAAGCAAATCTTCAGGGAACCCGTTCTTTTTAAGAGCTGAAATTATCTGTTTCAGATCGGTATCTGTGAAGATTCGTATATCAATAGACCGCTCGGCAGTAATCGCCTTCACTTTTGCTTCAATGACGGAATTCATGGGTGAAGGAAAGAGAATGACCGGGTCGGGATAATTCATTTTTTCCAAATTATCCAGGGTCTGTCCCAGAGAACCCTCTTCAGCAACAGATATTGGATGATCAAAAATATTCCATGACATAATTTCGGGGGTAGACCAATAGGTAGGGATAATCATGCAGTTAGACATTTTCTTCTCCAGAATCCATTCATTCTTTAGTTGATAAAATCAACTATCAAACAATTGCATTGATAAATCGATATGTCAAGACGATAAAAAGCTTCATTCTCTTAAAAATTGTAAAGAGACAGGGCATAATCCTTTAGTTTTCTTGGGGTTTATCTATTATTTAAACTAAAATGAATGAGAGCCAGTACTTTGTAAAGCCACACTCTTTTAAAATTAATATGTAATCTGAGTATAATGATTAAAATGTTTTAATGTAAGAATATATATCTATTTTTACTAAGAGTAAGTTACAGTTGTTTTGTTGCAAATAGTCATAATTCAGGATTTGAATGGAAAAATTACGTTGACAGCTATTTTTATAATGTGGTATAAAGGAGTGATAGTTGATAAAATCAATTAAATTACCGAGTTTTAGGGTAGAGAGAGTTGGAAGATGAATAAAGTGAAAAATGAGAATAGAATCTGTCAAACTCTCTGGCAACATCCGAATTTAAGCCGTGTTGATCTTTCCAAAAAATTAAAACTAGATAAATCCACTATCTCGATTGAAGTGAACAGGCTGATAAAAAAGGGAATCGTCATAGAGATGGAAGAGGATTCCATCTCTCCCATTGGAGGACGGCGGCCTATTCCTTTAATGGTAAACAAAAATTACGGGATCATCATTGGTATCGCCATACAATGCGGACATTATACTGCTGTCGCTGTTAACCTGGCTGGTGATTTTCTTGAAGAAAAAGAAGAGTTCCTCTCTATTACAAAGGATAACCTTGCCCTCAGTATTCAACTCATATATTGGGAGTTTCGCAATCGTCTCAGTAAGCATACGGGAGTTCTCCTGGGTGTGGGTATCGGAGTAGGGGGGATTGTTAATCAGAAAGATGGTACAATCCTATACTCTGTTCCCTTAAAGATTACAGAATCCTTTAATTTTGTTAAAAATATATCAGAAAAACTTGATACTCCTTTCATCCTGGAAAATAATGCAAATTGCTGCGCCTGGGGAGAACTTGCTTTTCATAAAAATAATGAACTCAATAATATCTTATTTGTTTTAGTCGAATTTAAACAGGCCATTGTTCCTCATGATGAATATGGCGGAGTCGGAATAGGATTTGGAATTGTTTTAAATGGAAAGGTTCATTATGGATCCAGCTCTTCAGCCGGTGAGTTCCGCAGTATTTTATGTACTGAAAACAACGGTCTTCAGGTTTCTCTCTCTAATGAGGAACTGAGTCAGATCCTCACGGATCAATCTGTATTGGATCGATTTGCCTCAGAATTATCAAGCAACATAGCCATGCTGGTGAACACTCTGGATTTGAGTCAGGTTTTTATTGGCGGTGATATTGAAAAATGTGACTTTGATTTCTGTCAAATTCTTGATGATAAAATTCAGAAATACTGGATGTATCCGACAAAAAAGAAAGTAGGAATTCACTATTCCTCCCTGGGCGCAAAAGCTGTTGCTTTCGGAGCTGCCGGGATGTTTACACACAGACTTTTTTCTACGGATACCTTTCCCTCTGATATGAGTTGAAGAATAAAAACTCATTAATTTGTTTTTTAAAGTACACCGTGAGTGTACTCATTGATACTCTTTAGATCTCTTTTAGGAGGAGAACGTATGAAATCTTTAAGGAAATGGCTCACCATTGTCATTGTCGGATTCTTTGCAATCGGTACCATCTTTGCCAATGGAAGCAGCGATTCTGCAGAGGCGAATCAAGTGACTCTCAATGTGCTTGATTACATTGATGCTACCGCCCCGGGCTATGCTGAGAATGAAGCGATATGGCAGGAATTTACTGACAGTAATTCCGATATCTCTATCGTCAAAGAAGAACTCTCAAACGAAGCCTTTCATCAGAAAATGGCTGCTTATGTGGCTGCCGGGACAATTCCTGATGTCATGTATATGTACCCTTCGGGTCGTTCCACTACGATTCACGAAATGAAGCTCGTTAAAGACCTGGCTCCCCTCTTGGGAGATGATTTTTTATCTCACTTTGTTTCCGCTGCGATTGATCCTTCCGGTCAGGTCAGCCCTTACCTGGCAGAGCTTCCCCAGAGCATCACCTATTCATCCATCATGTATACGAATACGAAGTTATTAGATGATATGGGTCTGAAAATCCCTGAAACATATGCGGATCTTAAAGCCATGGTTCCTCTGCTTAAGGCCAAAGGAATACAAACCATTCTGATGGCGAATAAAGACGACTGGGTCATGCAGTCCTGTCTCTTTTCGACAGTTGCCGGAAGATTTCTGGACAGCGAATGGATTGAAAGTGTAAAGAAGGGTGAGGCTCAATTTACCGATAAGGCGTTCATTGACGCTTTAACTTTTATCCAGACAATGTACCAGGACGGAGTGATTTCTCCAAACACCATTCAGGTGTCCTACGGTGAGGCTCCTGCTCTTTTTGCAGCCGGCAAAGCAGCATTTTATATTGACGGTGACTGGCGTCAGAACGCTTTTATTACCGATCCATCCTCGGGAACGGCTCTCATCAGCCCGGAAGCTCAGGAAAATGATTTTAACTTTATGAACTTTCCCATTATACCCGGTGAGAAAAATCCCGGTGTAACATCGGCAATCCTGGGCTGCGGATATGGAATCTCCACAGCGATTCCCGAAGGTTCTGAAAAAGAAGCTGCTGCCATCCGTCTGGTTAAGTATCTATACTCAAAAGATGTTCAGAAACAGTACCTGGAAGTCGGCCGTTACATCACATCCCGTAATGATGTTACAAGTGACAAGCTGGAACCATTCATTACAAAGATGATGACTTTCCATGACTCTATTGGAAACACAAGCGATGTTCTTGATGGAGTTCTCGATTCTACAGTTTACTCTGTCATCAACAGTGGATTGCAGGAAATCGGATTGGGACTGAAGACTCCCGCTCAGGTTGCTGCTGCCGTTCAGGAAGCCATGGACACTCAGATTTCTTCAAAGTAATTTAATTTTAATACAGCGGCGCATCAATGGTATGAGGCGCCGCTTTATTCATATTCATGAACAAGGAAAACAGATGTGGGATCTTTAAAAATTAAGAGTAAAAATGCGGAAGAACGTAAGGCCTATTGGATTATGGTTCTACCGGCATTTGCTATTTACATTCTGGTCATGGGCTTTCCAATCATCATCTCTTTCATTCTTTCTCTGAGCAACTACAATGGTGGTAAAATGTTTGGTGGAGAAGCCTGGAAAATTACCGGATTTCAGCAGTATAGCAAGCTTATTGTAGATCCCAGCTTTTGGTATGCACTCAGGAATAATATTTACGTTGTTATTATCTCAGTCTTTGGTCAACTGCCTTTAGGGCTCTTTCTGGCGTATCTTATATACCGGAAAACGGTTCGCTTTGGAGATTTCTGGCAGGGTGTTCTTTATGTGCCTGCCATCATCTCAGTGATTGTCATCGGGATCATGTGGAGTATGATTTTCTCTCCTTATGGACCACTTTCAGAGATTGTCAACAAATATCATTCCCATGTTTATACCAGAGAGCTCACTCAGATTTTTAATCAGGAGAAGGGTTTTCTCATTTCTGATAATCTTGTTCAAAAAATCTATGCCCTCAGCGGCTCCATTGTCGATCAGACATTTTCCACCAGTGCAGAATTCAAACAGTTCCTTCTGACATACTCTCCGGATCAACTGGATGTTCTCAAAAGCGACCTCTGCAATCTGTTTTCTCCTAAATGGTCTTCTGATTTTCTGAACAAAAGGGACATCGCCATGATTCCCATCCTCTTTGTGACCCTTTGGATCTGGACAGGACTGTATTTGATTCTCTTTCTGGGGAATATGCAGAAAATCAGTCCTCAAATCCTGGAAGCAGCCACAATCGACGGAGCCTCAGAAGGGGAAGTGCTGATTCATATTATTCTTCCCAGTCTCTCCGGGGTTATCATGAATGCCTCTATTCTCTGCATTGCCGGTTCTTTGAGCGGGTTTGATCTTATTTTTGCCATGACAGGAGGGGGGCCGGCGCGTATTACCCAGGTTCTATCCATATATATGTACGAAAATGCCTTTATGGGAGCCCCCAACTATCCCCTGGCCAATGCAATTTCCATGACTATCGTGGTCTTCAGCTTCCTGCTTGTAGCCATCACAAAGGGTGTAGAGAAAAAAATGGGAGGAGTAGAATAAATGGTACAGAATCATTCCCACAGAAATGTGATAGCCGATACACTGGATTCGATCGGCAAGGCAGGTGCCTATGTAATCATGACCCTTTTCTCCCTTATGACTATATATCCTATCTTCTGGCTTATATTGAATTCCTTTAAAACAACAGTCGAGTTTCGCTCCAATATGGTAGGGTTACCCAAGGTTTGGACTCTTCAGAACTATGTTGGTGCATGGAAAATAGGTGAGTTTGATCAGCTCATTGGCAATTCCTTTTTATATACAGGGGTTGCGACAATCGGAATTATTCTGCTCTCTCTTCGGGCAGGTTTTGCCTTTGCGAAAATCAAATCGAGGGCCACAAAGCCAATTTATGCAAGCTTTATCATAGGCATTCTTCTAACTATTCAGTCATTGATGGTTCCCTTGTTTCTGGAAGTGACTCAACTGGATAGAATCCTGGGAGATTTTTTTCAACTCCTGGGTATTATGAAATCTAATAAGTTCCATTTGTTCTATAACAACCGTTTTGGAGTGATCCTCATATATATCGGCTCGGCCTTGCCTACGGCTATTTATCTGAGTACCGAGTATTTAAAGAGCATACCCGCATCGCTGATCGAAGCTTCAAGAATGGACGGAGCCAAATATGAACAGATTTTCCACTCCATCATATTACCCATGGCCAAACCCATTATCACCATCGTTTCCATACTCAATATCCCTAAGATCTGGAACGAATTTGCCCTCATCAACATTCTGGTTTCTAAGACAGAGCTCCAATCTCTGCCTCTGGGAATCTTTAGATTCTCAGGTTCTCTCTCATCAGATTATGGAAAACAGTTTGCAGCCCTTGTTATCGGCTTTGTTCCCATGTTCTCATTTTATCTATTATTCAGAAAGCAGATTACCCAGAGTGTTGCTGCAGGGGCTATCAAGGAATAGAATCCGGATATTAGTAAAAAGAAGATGGGGATAGAATCATATAATCAAAGCAATAAAAATTGTATATGATAAATTTAAGGGGTGATTTGTGCTTTGTCTTTACAATGCTAAGGTTTATACAGGAATTAATTCCCTTGATGAATCGACAGTTCTTATTCAGGATGGTCGGATTGAGGACGTTCTTTCCAATAAAAGATTCAAACAAATGATTCTTCCCGCATAGACCCGGGTCATAGATCTTCAGGGTTTAAATGTTTCTTCGGGATTTGTAGATACTCATATTCATGGCCTCCATGGAATGGATACTCTGGATGGAACATCCGATTCAATTCTCGGTATGTCAAAATCTCTCATTCAATATGGTGTGACTTCCTTCTGTCCGACATTGTACCCCCAGGATGACAAGATTTTCCTGAATTCGATTCGGAATGTTGTCAATGCCATGGGCCATGAAGAGGGGGCAAAAATCCTGGGGATGCATCTTGAAGGACCCTTTATTTCCAGATCACAAACGGGAGTTCAACTTCCTCAGTACATGAGAGAGGTTGATCTGGAACTGATGCAAAAATATTGGGATGCTTCAGAAGGCATTATCTCCATTATGACCGTTGCTCCCGAGTTGAAAGGAATGAGATCCCTGGCATTATACTGCAGAAAAAAGGGAATCGTTCTTTCGGCAGGACATTCCAATGCCAGCTATGACAATATGAGGGAAGGGATGGAGGCGGGGATTGTCCATTCAACACATTTTTTTAATGCTATGAGGGCGCTTCACCATCGGGATCCCGGCGTTGTTGGGGCGATTATGATCCATCCGGAGGTCTCCTGCGAGATTATCGGCGATGGAGTCCATGTTCATCCGGCTCTCATCAAGCTTCTGCTCAGTGTAAAACCCAAAGACAAGATCCTGCTTGTTACAGATTCGCTTAGACCGACAGGACAGAAGGAAGGTGACTTGTATGCCAATAATGAGAAAGTCTATCTCAAAGACGGGATTTTCTATAGAGTTTCAGATGATGTCATTGCGGGGTCTTCCCTCACGATGAACCGGGGGATAAAAAACCTGATGGACATGGGCATCGATAAATCTCTGGCCATCCAGATGGCAACAAAAAATCCTTCTCTTGTTTTGAATAAACAGAATGAACTGGGATCACTCATCCCTGGAAAGGCTGCTGATATAGCTGTTTTTGATGACAATTTGAATATTGAATATACCATTGTCAATGGAAACATCTTATATTCCTCACGATCACAATCATGATCATGGATGATGTCTCAGGTTATCAGATTTTATAATTATACGAAAATGAAATGTTTGGCTTTGGCTGTTGCACAGACCATTCCATCAGAATTTGTGACCACAGCTTCAAAAAACAGAAATCTCTTTTGCTGATCCACCAGCCGGGCTTTCACGAGAATCGTTTTCATAACCGGTGTGATCGCTTTTATGTATTTAATTTCCAGATGTCTTGTCACATTAGGACTGGCAACCAGCATGCTGAGAGGGCCGATGGTATTGTCTATGGCAGCAGAAATAACTCCCCCCTGCATATTCCCAAATGGATTCAACTGATTTTCCAGTACAGGAAAACGGCAGATAAGGGATTGTTCCGCCTTGTCAACTTTTTCCCTCTTTCCTTTCATATCAACAAAAACAGCGTGTGGTTTTTCCAGCTATATATCAATTCCTTCTCATC
>NZ_JAQIBL010000133.1 GCF_027859075.1 Oceanispirochaeta sp.
AGAGATTTCTCTTTCTCCTCAATAGATTTCTGCTTTTCTTCCAATTGACTTGTCAATTCTTCCAGTTCTGCTTCCCTGAGAAGGATGCCTTCTTCACGGGCTACAAGGGAGGCTTCAAAGATGTCGAGTGCCTCCTGCTGTTTACCCAGCCTCTCCTTGTCCAGAAGATAAAGATCATCAGGCTGTTCCACGGCCTCAGGAACATCGATACGGACCATTTTCAGCACAGGAGCCAGGGTTTCTCTGGCATCTATAAGCCCCAGAAAATCGACCCAGAGCAGCCCCCCTAGGATGAGTACAACAATCAATATGATGAGAAATAAGATTTTCGCCACTCCGGCGCTGCCTTGTATGCCAGCCATATCAGTCCCCTGCCTGTTTCAGTCTATTCATATTATTTAAAAGATCATCCAGAGCATGGGCTTCCACCCTTTTCCGAATATCATTATGCTCAATTTTTCGTTTATCCTTCAGCTTATCCAGACCTTCCCTTTTTGCCCGGGCGGCTCTGTATTCTTCTCTGAGCCGTTCAAGTTCATCCTTGCGGGAATCCAGGTCCTTCTGAAAACGGATGATTTCCTGATCAATCCTGGCCAGATACAAGCCTGTTTGGAGGAGATCAGCCGATGAACCGGACCGGCTTTGTTTTTTCTTGATTGCCAGGTGCTTCATTTTCTTTTCATTCAGAGAATTCCATTCACCCATGGCTCGTCCCAGGTGCATTTCAGCCTCCTGTTCCTCTTCCAGACGGAGCTCGAGGATGGATTCAAGTGTAAATTGAAATCTTTTCATCTCTGAGATCCTTGTCTGTCAGTTTATCACTCAGTGTATCACTCAGTGTATCCTTCAATTCCTCGCTTAAATCGTCTCCGCTTATCTTACCGGCTTCGATCAGTGTCGTCCTCAAATCGGCTTTTTCTTCTATATCCTGCTTCAGGAATTCATTGATATCATCAATCTTGCTGATGGCTTCATCCACCTGGGGATTAGACCCGCGGGCATAGGCTCCTACGGAAATTAAATCTTCCTTTTCCGTATACAAAGCCAGAAGTTTTCGGATATGCCCTGCATTATTCCTCATCCGGAGGGGCATGACCTTGTTTTCGAGTCTGGAAACAGACCCGAGAATGTCCACAGCAGGGTAGTGATATTTTTCGGCAAGTTTCCGGGTCAAAACGATATGGCCGTCCAAAATACCTCTGACCGCATCAGTGACAGGCTCTTCCATATCATCCCCTTCTACCAGAATTGTATATACACCGGTGATGGTTCCTTTATCGGAAGTACCGCTCCGCTCCAGAAGCTTGGGAAGGAGTGTAAAAACAGAAGGTGTATAACCACGGGTAGCGGGAGGCTCACCGACAGCCAATCCGATTTCTCTCTGACTCATGGCCAGGCGGGTCACCGAATCAAAAAGGAGCATGACATTTTTGCCCTGATCCCTGAAATATTCGGCGATGGTTGTGGCAGAGAAGGCACCGCGGACCCTGCTCAGGGCAGAAGTATCTCCTGTCGAAACAACAAGGACTGACCGCTTCAACCCTTCCGCCCCCAGATCATTTTCAATAAATTCCCGGACTTCCCGTCCCCGCTCACCGATGAGGGCGATCACATTGATATCTGCGGAGGTATTCCGGGCTATCATCCCCAGCAAGGTTGATTTACCGACACCCGAACCGGAAAAAATACCAATTCTCTGTCCTTCACCAAGAGGAATCATACTATCAATGGAACGGATGCCTGTTATGATTTGTTTATCAATGGGCTTTCTATGAAGAGGAGAGGGAGGTGTCCGGAACACGGAATAATGCTTGCCTCCCTTGATGCCTCCCCGGCCGTCGATAGGATGCCCCAGACCGTCCAGAACTCGGCCTAGAAGATCATCTGAGATCTGAACCTTTAACTGCTCACCCGTAGCAATGACAGGACAGCCCGCCTCAATACCCTGGATATCATCGTAGGGCATAAGCTGGACCCTCTGATCCTTGAGAGCGACGACTTCGGCGAGATGTTCTTTATTCGTACGGGGGATGATGATACGGCACACTTCACCCACCACTGCCTGGGGGCCATTGGATTCAATGAGACTTCCCTGTACACGGATGACCCGACCCTGGTATTTGACCGTATCCAGTTCCTGAACAGTTTCTATATAGCGTTCCAGCATGTTCCCCTCCCCAGCGGCATGCCCGTTCTAAAGTGTCAGGAGGCAGACTTACTGCTCACCCTTCACCTTGATGGGCACGAGTTCCATGATCTTCTCTTCAATCTCTTTCAACTGACTTGTGATTCTGGCATCGATCTGTCCAAAATCCGTTTCAATAATACAGCCTCCAGGATCGACAGAGGTATCCTCCAGAATAGTAATGGATTTTACATTCTCCACCATTTTCATGAAATCACGGGTATGATCGGTTGCCAGATCCAGATCGGCCAGGTTGACCCGGACAGCCACATCTCCTCGGCTTTTCAGCTTTCGAAGGGCCTGGACAATATTATTGACAACCACATTTTTCTGATTTTCCGAGATGACCTTGATGACCTTACGGGCGATAAGCAGCACCAGATCGATCATCTGAGTTTCTGCTTCATTAATCATCTCTTCCCGCTTCTCGATGGCCTTGTCAATGATAACATGAAGGCGTTCGATCAGCCGCTCCGCCTCTTTCCGGCCTTCCTGATAACCTTCCTCCCGGCCGGCATCTTCACCTTTCTTTCTGGCATCCTCTTCGATAACAGTAACTTGAAGATGTGCATCGGAAACAAGCTTTTCGGCATCGGTTCTGGCCTGGGCGAGGATCCGGGCGGCTTCACTCTCGGCCTCTATTTTTTCCCGGGCAGCCTGGTCCGTCTTTCGGCGGACTTCTTCAAAGGCGGTTTCCTGAGCCTCTTTCTGAATCCTTTCAGCCTCATCTTCGGCTCTCTGGATCATACTCTGTTTTTCTTCTTCCCAACCTGCCTTGAACATCTCGGCTTCCCGTCTCAGATCATCCGCGGTGGGTCCTGTATACTCATCAACATCCAGTGCTTCATCCAGATCTTCTTCGGCATAAAAGACCGGAGCCGAAATCGATACTTTCTGGGCTGTGAGGTTCACAATTTCCATGGGTCTGAACAGATTTTTTGCCATAATTTATACTCCCGAGGGCCTAGACCAGAACATCTTCTTCACCGCTTCTGGCAATAACAACTTCGCCCTGCTCTTCCAGTTTCCTGATTACAGAAACGATTTTCTGCTGGGCCTCTTCCACATCTTTTCGTCTGGTGGGTCCCATAAAGTCCATATCCTCTTTTAACAGTGAGGCAGCACGCTTGGACATATTCCTGAATATTTTATCTTGTACTTCCGGGTCTACCGCCTTGAGGGCCTTAGCGAGCTCCGCCGTATCCACTTCACGCATGACCCTCTGCACGGCCCTGTCGTCAAGCATGATAATTTCTTCAAATACAAACATTCTCTTCTTGATTTCTTCAGCCAGTTCCGGATCTTCCTCTTCCAGAGACTCGATAATCGTCTTCTCAGTCGTCCGGTCTACCAGATTAAGGATATCAACGATGCTCCCTACACCACCGGCAGAGGTATAATCTTCCGATGACAGAGATGAGAGTTTTTTCTCTAATACCCTTTCTACTTCTCTGAGGATTTCCGGTGAGGTCCTATCCATGGTGGCAATTCGTTTAGCCACATCCGACTGTTTTTCCTGGGGCAGATTCCCCAGGATTTGAGAGGCTTTCAACGGTTCCAGATAGGCCAGGATAAGAGCAATGGTTTGGGGATGCTCCTGCTGTATAAAGTTCAGAAGATGTGCCGGATCTGTCCGGCGGACAAAATCAAAGGGTCTGGTTTTAAGGGAACTTGTCAAACGGTTGATTATATCCACCGCTTTCTGGCTTCCCAAAGATTTTTCCAGCAGTTCCCGGGCATAGTCAATTCCACCGGAAGAGATAAAGTCCGATGCCATCATGAGTTCCTGAAACTCCTGAAGGACCAGATCCCTTGATTCGGAATCAATATTTCCTAGTCGGGCAATCTCAAAGGTCAGGATTTCAATTTCATCTTCTCTGAGGTGTTTAAACACTTCCGAAGAAATATCTGCTCCCAGTGTGACCAGAAAGACCGCTGCCTTCTGTTTTCCCGTGAGATCTTCTTTATGGGGACTTTTCCCCGCCTGCTGGTTGTTAGCCATTCCTTATTCCTCCGCCAGCCATGTTCTGATCAGGTTGGCCACATCCTCAGGATGTTCTCTAGCCATATTCTTGGCATTTTCCTGCATTTCCATGCGGGCACGATCCTGAACAGACATTTCTACATCAATGCCTTCTTCTTCTGCCTGCCTGAGTGTCTGTTCTCTCATGGCCTGATGCTGTCTGGCCAGTTCCTCTTCCCTGAGGCGTCTACGTCTCTCAAGCTCTTTGGAAATGACTCTGAAGATAAAGAAGGCTGCAATCAGAATAACCAGTGCCACTATGGAAAAAAGCATGGTTTGCTGAATCTGCTGCAGTCGGCGGTACTCATCATCTTCGGCCTTGAACTCGGCACTCCTGTCAAAGGGGATATGCTGTACGGTGACAGAGTCTCCCCGGGAGGTGCTGAAACCGACGGCATGCTGTACCAGCGTCAAGGCCTTACCCAGATCCTCATCGGAAACGGGAGTATAAATCCGTTGAATTCTTCCTTTTTCTATCAGAGCTTTTCCATTATCATCATAGTCCCAGTTCCAGATTCCGTCCACGGCTACAGCCACGGAGATTCTGGCAATATTAAATGGACTCTTCTCTTCCTGAACATTTCTGGTATTGACGACCTCATTGTTTGTGGCACTATTGGTCTGATATTTCCCAACCAGGTTATTCAGATCCTTATAGGCAGGAGGAGTCTGCCCCTCCTGTCCGGGAGGTCCTTCGGGATTGAAACCGGTTCCCTCAAAGAGTTCATTACTGGTATTCTCGCTGATGGTGATAGAGTTTACTGTTTCCAGCTCGCTGTAGGGAGTCTCAGGATTATCCTCTCTCACTGTAATGGGATAATGCTCTTCAGTAGCAATGGTCTTATTGATAAACTCAAGATCAATATCAATGTTCACAATATTCACACGCTTGGCGGTGAAAACATTCTGAAGTGACGCCAGAATAGTATTGGTATACTGAACTTCAAGAGATTTCTTCTGTTTCAGCATTCTGCTGGTCAGTTCGAGCCTGTCGAGACTTTCCATCCCTTCAAAATCATTGAGGATTCGTCCGCTGTAGTCCAGAATGGTGATATTTTCCGATTTAAGACCTTCCACAGCAAACTGAATCAGTTTAACAATGCCTTCAATCTTATTACGGTTCTCTGCAATATCACTGCCGGGTCTTGGAGTGACAATGACTGAAACGGTAGTTGGATTTTGATCGCTTGAAAAAAGCGTACGTTCTGGAATAACCAATGAAACCTGGGCATTGTCGACATCTCCCAGAGCCTTGATATGCTGTTCCAGATTGCCGGTAATCGCCCGCCTCAGATTCACATCCCGTTCAAAATCCGTGAGAGTCCATCGTTCCACGTCAAAGATGGCCCAGGGATCCGTTCCCTGTGGGATCAGATCTTCCCTGATCAATATGGCTCTCATCTGTCTGGCAGTTTTATCATCCGCCACATAGATACGACCGTCCGCATTCAGCTTATAGGCGACATTTTCTTCATCCAGTTTCAAAATGATCCGTTCATTCTGCGTCTGATCAGTAATCGGAATACCCAATAAAGGGACCATACTGGGTGATGATGAGACTGTAAACAACAACAGGATACCCACCACGGCGCCGGTTAAGATCCCTGCGAATATCAATTTCTGGACAATGCTCCACTTTCCCCAAACCGTTCCGATTTGAGATAAAAGTTTCTTAATCCATTCCAGCATTTCCCCCTCCCACGGTGAAACCTGAGGACTCCGGGAAAATCCCGATGCCCTTCATAGGGTTCGTTACCTCATACTTATAATATCTTTGTAAGCCTGAACGGCTCCATCTACTATACTTTTTGTCATTTGAAGGGACATGTTCGCTTTTGCCATGGCAATGCTCACATCATGCACTTCGACAGAATCAGGATCGCTGATCATTTTAACAAAGATATCAGCGCTCTCTATCTGGTCACTATTGGCCGCTGCCAACCCTTTGCGAACCAGGTCGGCAAAGGAAGATTCCTCAGGAATGACCTGGGGATCACTATTTTTCACAGCCTTCAAATGAAGAGGGCTGGTTGTTTTCATGGGTACGAAATTACCGCCCACCATGTTTTCATTTATCGTATTCAACAGACTCATGCTCTTCTCCTACCGGATTTTAGTTTTTCTTCCGGTTTTCTTTTGTTACCAAGGCTCGTTTAGAAGCTTGGTGATCTATCTGCTCAGGGCCGAAGGGCCTTGACGATCTTCCCACTCTGGGCCTAAGGGGGGCTAACGGCCGATCTGCAGTGCCTTCTGAAACATGGATTTGCTTCCGTCCATGATGGCAACATTAGCCTCATACGCTCTGGTAGCAGAAATCATGTCTACCATCTCATTGACGATGTTCACATTGGGATACTCAACATACCCCTTTTGAGGACCTGTCTTAATGGCGTCTGGATGAGTGGGATCATATACGAGCCTCAAGTCATCATCCATATCCTTCTCAATTTTTGACACCCTGACACCTTTTCCAATGCCATTGTCCATCTGTTCCGGAAGAAAGGGGCTTCTCCAGTAGGGCTGGTTCACCATCGGTCTGAATACAACACGGCTTCGTCTGAAGGGTCCGCCATCACTGGTTCTGGTTGTATTGGCATTGGCAATGTTATCTGAAATTACATCCAGTCTCATCCTTTCGGCTGAAAGACCCGTTGATGCAGTGTTAATCGAACTGAATAAACCCATACTATTCTCCTATGGCCCGGGGGCCTATCGTGTGACGATGTTGATCTGACTGAACTGGAATCCTATAGACTGGGACATCAGCTCATACATCATCTGATTCTGAGTGGCCATCATTATTTCCTGCTCGATGTCCACGTTATTTCCATTATTCTTACTCTGGGTCAGGTAATCCAGAACCCGGCGGGGTCTGACACTGCGGTAATCAACGGTCTGATTAAAACTCATATGCCGTTCATCCGTTGCCTTGGCAGGGAGGGTGTGTTTTTGCTCAGACGCCAGGGCCCGGGTCAGTTCGGCTTCAAATGAGACATCGCTCCTCTTGAATTCCGGTGTTTCCGCATTGGCGATATTATTGGAGATGACTTCCCGTCTCAGGAGGCTTGTATCCATTGTCCGCTGCAGAATATCCACTGTTTTTCCGAAACTGTTTCCTGTAAACATACCTATCATCCTTAAATAAAAATCTTCTATCTTTTCAATTTCGGCAGATTCCCCGGGGTCACTTAGTCTTTTATGACCTCTTTCCAATCCCCATTATATTATTGCCGGTACAGCCTTTAGGGCTGTTTTCCTTCAAGCCCTGAGAGCTAAAGGATAAACCGGCTTAAATCCCGATCCTGAATGATATCTCCCAGGCGTTTTTCGACGTATTCCGGAGTAATATCAACGGTTTCGCCCTGCATTTCAGGAGCATTAAACGAAACCTCTTCCAAAAGATGCTCCATGATTGTGTGCAGTCGTCTGGCACCGATATTCTCGGTATGGTTATTCACCTCTTCTGCTAACTCTGCCAGACGGCGGATAGCAGGTTCCGTAAAGTTCAGAGTAACCTCTTCCGTCGCCAGAAGCTCAATGTACTGCTTGATCAGAGCGGTTTTTGGCTGGGTCAGTATCATTTCGAAGGCATCTGCATTCAGATCCTCCAGCTCAACCCGGATGGGAAAACGTCCCTGAAGTTCAGGAATCAGATCTGATGGTTTGGACAGATTGAAGGCTCCTGCTGCAATAAACAGGACATGAGAAGTATCGACCATACCGTATTTTGTATTGATTGTAGAGCCTTCTACAATAGGTAGAATATCCCTTTGAACACCCTCCCGGGAGATATCCTGTCCTCCCGAGGTTCCATTTTTATTGGCAATCTTGTCAATTTCATCAATGAAAATAATGCCCATATTCTGAACACGGTCCCGGGCAATATCGGTGGCATTATCACTGTCAATGAGTTTATCCATCTGTTCACCCTGAAGGATTTCTCGCGCCTGGGATACTTTCACCTTGCGGGTCTTTTTATTCATCCCCCCGAAGATATTCCCCAGAGCCCCCATGTTCATATCCATGGATTCAAAGTTTGCACCCGAGAAGATTTCGATGGATGGTCCGCCGCTGCCGGAAATTTTCACTTCTACAACCCGGTCTTCCAGCTCTCCAACTTTCAGTTTCCGCCGGAGAACTTCTCTTGTATGCGCTCCGGGAGATTCGGGAATGATAGCAGGAAGATTACCCTGGGCATCAGGAAGGGGCTGTTGAGTCTTTGAACCTGGAAGAAGAAGATCCAGAAGAGCTTCTTCAGTTGCCGCCTTGGCCTCTTCCAGGACACCTTCTTTCAATTCTGCTTTAACCATGGAGACCGCTGCAGCCATCAGGTCGCGGACCATGGATTCCACATCCCGCCCGACATACCCGACCTCGGTGAATTTCGTGGCTTCCACCTTGATAAAGGGGGCTCCGCAAAGCCTGGAAAGCCTACGGGCAATTTCAGTTTTACCCACCCCGGTGGGTCCTATCATGATGATATTTTTAGGAGCGATCTCATCTCTGAGATCATCAGGTAACCTGGATCGTCTGAGTCGGTTTCTCAAGGCAATGGCCACAGCCTTTTTTGCCTTTTCCTGACCAATAATATATTTATCCAGCTCTGATACAATCTCTTTGGGAGTTTTCAGTTCCAATCCTATACTCATGAAATTTCCTCCAAAGTGATGCTGTGATTCGTAAAGACACAGATATCTCCGGCTATACCCAGGGACCGTCTGGCAATTTCTGCCGCAGAAAAATCAGAACCGTCCAGATAGGCTCTGGCTGCGGCATAAGCATAATTGCCGCCCGATCCTATGGCGATAGCGCCCCCTTCAGGTTCGATCACATCACCATTCCCCGAGAGGAGGAGTATTTTTTCCTTGTCCATGACCAGAAGCATGGCTTCCAGACGGCGCAGATTCCGGTCTGTCCTCCAGTCTTTAGCCAGTTCAACGGCAGCACGGGTCAGGTCTCCGCCGAATTCTCTCAATTTACCCTCGAATCGCTCTTCCAGAGTGAAGGCATCCGCTGTTGAGCCTGCAAAGCCGCAGATGACCTGTCCTCCCAGGAGGCGGCGGACCTTCCGGGCATTTCCCTTCATGACGACAGAATCGCCCATGGTCACCTGTCCGTCTCCGGCCATGGCCATTTCGCCATTCCGAGTGACTGCCAGAATTGTGGTTCCTCTTAATTTCATACAGTTCTCCTGTGAATATTTCTTTTTCCATGGGGATGAGCATTCCGGTAAACCTTCCGGATCCTTTCAATCCCCGTGTGGGTATAGACCTGAGTTGTGGAAAGGCTGGCATGTCCCAGCAGTTCCTGGACAACCCTGATATCCGCACCCTCATTCAGTATTTCCGTGGCAAAAGCATGCCTGAAGGCATGAGGGCCGATTTTCCTGTTCAACCCGGATTTTCTCATATACTTTTGAAGGAGATAGTAGACACCCCTCGTTGTCAGTCCCTGACCGCGTTCATCCAGAATGAGGGCCGTAATGTCTTGCAGACCTTTCTGAACCAGCCGTGCTTTCCTCAGGGGGAGATAGTCATTTAAGGCAATTCTGGCCTTTTCACCGATAAAGACATAGCGCTCCTTTCCTCCCTTCCCGCGAATCAGAATTCTGTTGCGGTCTACAGACTGAACAGAGAGATGACAGAGCTCGCTCACCCGGCATCCCGTAGAATAGAGCATTTCAAAAAGGCTTCTGTCGCGATGGGCCGTAAAATCTTCACCCTCCACATGGTCCAGAAGGATACTGACTTCCCTATTGGTCAGATACACCGGCAGAGTTGCCGTTTTTTTCATAGAACGGACAGCCGTAAAGGGATTACCCTTCACAGCACCGCGAATTTCAAGAAAGCTGTAGAAGCTCTTGAGAGAAGAGAGGGATCTGTTGATGGTTGATGCCGCCAGTTGCCTCATTGAGAGAGAACTGATGTACAGACGCGCCTCGTCCCGGCCTGCTTCCTCCAATGAGAGTTCCTGCTGTTTCAGGAATTCAAGCCATGAACTGATATCATTCCGATAGGCCCGAAGTGTTCGCTCTGACAGCCCGTGGAGAGTCCTGATATGGTTTTCATAGTCCTGAAGATCTTTATCATTGACAGTCATCAAAATTGGACCCTCCCTTTATAAAATTTCAACTGTCCTTCCAACTCTTTGCGCATCATTCCTGATGTCATCAATGCCGCTTCATCGCATGTTCCAGATGAGAGACCAAAGCTTTCCTGAAGAGAGTGGGCCGGAGCTTCCAGGTGAGGATAAATATCCTTTAGATTGCTGATGACTTTTGCCCCCTGCCGGGACAGAGCGGCACTGCCCTTACTGATTCTGCCAGAAAGGCCGCTCTCATGAACATAAACATCCCGTCCCTGATCCAGTGCAAAATCAGCCGTATACAAAGCACCGGAGCGCCCGGGAGCCTGCACGATAACAATAGACTGGCTCAGCCCGCTGATAATCCTGTTCCTCTGGGGAAAATTGTAACGGGCGGGTCCTGTTCCCGGTAAAAATTCCGAGATTAATCCCCCTCCCTGATTGACAATTTCAGCGGCCAGTTTCCTGTGTGTTCCAGGGTATGGTCTGTCACATCCCGTCCCCAGTACAGCCCATGTTTTACCTCCCCCTGACAGAACACCCTTATGGGCGGCGCCGTCAATGCCGGCAGCCATGCCGGAGATCAGGGGGATATCAGAAGCCCCGGCATCCAGCCCCAGGGCAAAGGCCGCTCTATCGGCCTGAAGTGTCGGTTTTCTTGTGCCAACGACGGCGAGAGTCTCTGGACAGTCTGCCGGAAGAGTCCCTTTCCAGAAAAGGAGAAAAGGCGGATCATATATATTTTTGAGAATTTCAGGGTAGGCGGCACCGCCGCACCAGGTCCAATTGATATTCAATGATTCTGTTTTTTGAAGGTCTTCAGCACCTTGATCCAGCAGCTTGTCGGGATCAAAAGAAGATATGCGGAGCTTTCTTCTTAAAAGCCATTCCATTTCATAGAGAGACAGCCCTGAAAACAAGTCTGGACTGTTGAATCCATTCAGGATCTTCAGTTTTTCATTCAGTCTAAGAGAACCTAATCGGTTGAGGGCAAACAGGACATTCAATGCTATCAAAATGACTCCTCCCTGATTCTGTTCAGATAGATTTCTGCCTGCTCTTTTTCAGCTGTATACCCGGACAGAGTCCTGAGTTTTGTGTACTGATCCATTGCTTTTTCGGGTTGACCCATCTGCTCCAGGAGCTGACCGTACAGGAGCATGGCTCTGCCGTCACTACGCTCTATATCTAAATACTTCTCCAAATAAGGTTCTGCTTCAAAAGGCCGGGACAATTCATATATATACAGAACTGCCAGGCTGTAATTGGGAGACATAAACCTTGGTTCCAGGGCGATGGCCTTGAGATAATCCTTTTCTGCAAGAGCCAGTTCTTCGGCCTTTTCAGCCTCACTGTCTCGTGCAACCGCCAGCCTTGATTGGGTGACGGCTCTGTAGTAGTAGAGCCTGCCATTCTCAGGAGTGATTTCTATGGCCCTTGAAAAACTGTCCCGTGCGGGAGCAAACATCTTGTAATCCATGAATTTCAGACCCAGAACCCTATAGTAACGTCCCGTATTTTTTCCGGCAGTGATAGCGTCATTCAGCTGTTTTTCCCAATGATTGATGTCTTTGCGGATTTCCCTGATCTCATCAGGCTCGGCCTCGGCACTTCCAACCTGTTCCAGTTCATAGACTCTTTCGGCAAGATCATTATTACGGCCAGGTCGGCAGGAGAACAGGAGGAAGCTGACAGAGATCAGCAGAAGGAACAGAATAAATCGATGTTTCATGCCTTGCTCCTCGGATGAAAGTTCCCATGAGCCTGTTCCAGGTCATTTCTGTTCAGATGAGTATATATCTGGGTTGTACTGATATCAGAATGTCCCAGCATTTCCTGAACACTTCTCAGGTCGGCTCCGCCCTGAAGGAGATGGGTTGCAAAAGAATGACGCAAAGTGTGAATTTTACCGCTGACACCAGCTCTTTCGGCTATGGTTTTAAAATTCTTCCACATACCCTTGCGGGATAAACCCTTGCCACGGTTATTCAAAAAAACGGTATTTGTCAAAAATCCCGGCCTGACGATGCGAGGGCGAACTTCTGAGAGATAGATTCTCAACCAGTGTTCGGCAACAGGTCCCAATGGGACCCACCGTTCTTTTCCGCCTTTTCCAAAAACCTGAATCATGCCTTCTTCCATATAAAGATGAGTCATTTCCAGATCCACTGCTTCAGAAACACGCAGACCGCAGCTGTAAATCAATTCAAAGAGAGTCCTGTCACGCTGTCCTAAAAGAGTATCCAGAGGGATAGATTCCAGAAAGGCTTCCACTTCATCCAGTGAAAGGACCTCCGGAAGAGATTGGGTAATTCTGGGCATATTCATACCCTGTAATGGATTATCGTCTCTCTTTCCGCTGAGGATCAGAAATTCCATCATAGATCTGAGGCTGCTTAGAATCCTGGAAATTGTCCGGGGACTCAAGTCCTGTTCTTTCTGCCGAACCGCCAGAAGATAATTCTCCAGGAGAGGCGTATCCAGATCCTGCCAGGTTCTCCCGGCCTGTTTCAGGAATTCCTCAAGTTTCAGAACTTCTCTCAGATATGCATCCACCGTATTGGGAGACATACGGAGCTCTAGGGTGAGATAGATCTGAAACTGTCCGGATAATTCCCTTGATATCATGATCAGTTTCCGACTTTCCTGTTTCTCAGATAGGTGGGAACATAAAGATCCGACTCAGAAGGTCCGGCTCCGACAAGACTCTGAAAAGGACTGTTGTTGTTCTCAGAGGCCCGGCTGTCATCATCATAGAAACTTTTCCATTTTTCATAAGGGAGGATTTCATCATTATGCCCGGGAATCTCCGGGATTGCCGCTTCGACGGAAATCTCATTCTCTTCCTTTCTGTTTCTGAATCCCGTTGCAATGACAGTGACCTTGATTTCATCTTCCATGGAATCATCGATGGTAGTTCCCGGAATGACTGTTGCATCAGGATCAATGTTCTCGGCAATGATTTCCATGACTTCCTTGTATTCTGAGAGAGTCAGGCTGCTTCCACCGGAAACATTGACCAGAAGTCCCTTGGCACCATCGATATTGGCATCTTCAAGGAGCGGATTATTAATGGCACTGGTAGCTGCATCTATGGCTCGGTTATCTCCTCGGCCTTTACCGATTCCCATCAGGGCTTCGCCCTGATTGCGCATGACAGCCTTGACATCTGCAAAATCGATATTGATATCACCATGCTGTGTTATCAAATCAGAGATTCCCTGAACACCCATTCGTAAAACATCATCTGCCATCAAAAAAGCTTCCCTGATGGGTGTATTCTTTTCAACAATTTTCATTAGATTTTCATTGGGAATGGTTATGAGAGTGTCGACTTCCTTGTACAGTTTATCGATACCTTCTTCGGCAAGAGCCATTTTTCGCCTCTGCTCAAATCCAAAGGGTTTTGTCACAACCGCAACAGTCAGCGCCCCGAGTTCACGGGCTATTCTGGCGATAACCGGAGCCGACCCTGTTCCTGTGCCACCACCCATACCGGCGGTGATAAAGACCATATCAGCCCCTTTGAGAACATTTTTCAGTATTTCCTTGTCTTCGTCTGCCGCCTGTGCACCGATTTCCGGATTTCCGCCGGCTCCAAGCCCCCCTGTCAGCTTTGAGCCGAGGGGCAGCTTGATGGGAGCATCCGATTTATCCAGAGCCTGCAGATCCGTATTGGTTGCAATGAACTCAACTCCTTTCACACCACAGGCTATCATTCGATTGACAGCATTACTGCCTCCGCCACCTGCTCCGATCACCTTGATGACCGTCTTATTTCCCAATTTCTCTTCCAGTATTTCAAGTTCCATAAATCCCCTCCCAAGGATAGATGTCAATCTAGTCGTTTTATTTTTTTAACAGGTTTAAAACCCGTTGATTCCTATATAAAATTTGTAAACCACTCTTTAAGGCGTTGCCAGAGCCCCCAAACCCCACTGGGTACATCTGTATCATTTCCCAAGGCATTTTCTTCATCTCTGGCGGCCATCACTAAACCGACAACTGTGGCCCATTCGGGACCTCGACAGGCACCCGGCAGGTCTTTTAAGCCTGAAGGCATGGCAATCCTGACGGGTCTTTTAAAAATATCTGATGCCAGTTCTCCCGCACCGGGCAAAAGTGCTCCCCCTCCTGCGATGACAACCCCTCCACCCAAACGATTCAGATAACCTTTCTGGTGGAGCTGCTTTCTTATAAGAAGTAAAATCTCAGCCATCCTGGACTGGATAATTCGGCACACATCAATCTCAGGGATACTCCGAGGAGGCCTTCCGCCGATACCCGGCAGAAGTACGTCCTGAGATGGATCAACCAGAGGTTCCCAACATTTTCCCTGGCTCAGTTTTATGGCCTCAGCCTGCTCCATCGGCTGCTCAAGAACAATAGACAGGTCCGTTGTGACCTGCTCTCCCGCTACAGGCAGTGAACCTGAAAAGTGGGGCGTCCCCTCAAAGTAAACAATGGCATCGCTGGTACCGCCACCGATATCCAGATACAGAACACCCATCTCCTTCTCATCGTCAGACAGTATATTCTTTGAGGCCACAAGCGACTCCAGAGAGATCTCATTCACCTTGTAGCCGCTGCGGTTTGTGCATTTAATGACATTTTGAGTTGCGGCAATACTGGCTGTAATAATATGAACATCCGCCTCAAGACGGACTCCGATCATATCCTGGGGATCACGGATACCGACTTTGTCATCCACCATAAAATGCTGAGGAACGACATGAAGGATTTCTCTGTCCATAGGTATAGCGATGGCCCTGGCAGCGTCTATCACCCGGTGAATATCATAAGAAGTGACTTCCCGGCCCTTTCCGCTCACAGCCACGACACCCCTTGAATTGAGACCTTCCACGTTGCCGCTGGTCACGGCAGTATAGACATCATGAACTGTTCTGCCTGCTTCCTGCTCTGCCGCTTCAATGGCATTGGCAATGGCCTTTTGAGCTGCTTCGATGTTCACAACGACACCCTTACGCAAACCTTCAGACGGCACTGAACCGGCACCTGCAAAGCATAAAACTCCTGCGTCATTGTATTCTGAGATGAGAGCCGAAACCCTGCTGGTTCCGATATCAAGTCCGACGACAATATCTTTTTCCGGCAAAACTAATTGCCCTCCCTTGTTTTCAGAACAACCTGTTCTGTTCTAAAGTCTGCATATTCCAGATCTGTCATCAACTTGCCTGTGTTCAATGAATCCAGGACCAGAAGAATCTTTTTCATAAGTGTTTCGGTCAGCCCTGATGATACTACAACCGGCAGCTTGTATGAGCTGATATATAACCTGATTTCATTCAAGACACCTTGATCGGGTCTTACAGATATTTCAGAAATCTGTCCGTATAAAAGTGGTGAGTTTTTCCTCAGTATCTTTAAATCCTGTAAAAGAGGATACAAAGACTCAGGAAGAACCTTTGTTCCATTCTTTTCATCAGGCACCATACCGCTCAAAACCGGAAGATCCCGGTATCCCGAGACTCCTGGAGCATCAAAGACCACTCCATACTCATCAAAAGCTATCATATGAGCCTTTCCAGAACTCTTCAAAAGAGCGATCCCCAGAGGGACTCTTCTATAGATGATAATCTTCAATGTACCGGGAAACTGTTTTTCCACATAGGCTTTCCGAATCAATGGTGAGGTCTCAAAGTTCTTACGTATTTCATCACTGTCCAGAGAAATATAATTTTCACTCCCGGTCAGCCCGCCCAATGAAAGAAGAAGGGCATCGGGAAGATTCAAGGTACTTTCAAGAAGTATCTGACTGATCTGCATGCGGGGAAGGATCAGAAAGTGAAGACAAACCTGAATTCCCAAAACAAGAATAAGCAGGCTCATAAACACCAGTAGGACCCGGCGAAGCATTCTATAGACGGGGGTCACTGAGGATTTAACCATTGCACAGCACCTCCCGTTCTTTGGCTTTGTACCTTGAGAAATTGATAAGGAGGCCGAATATGCCCAGGGTTACCAGCGTAGAGGTCCCTCCCGCCGAAAACAGCGGAAGTGGAATTCCTGTTGCCGGAAGAGCTCCGCAGACAACAGCGACATTGATCAGGACCTGAAAATAAACAGAAGAAGTCAACCCGAAGGCTGCCAGCCTGATATAGGAGCTGGTACTGTTCAATGCTATGGAGTACCCCTTAATTGCAAAAACAAGAAAGAGGAAAATGATAAACAAAATACCGGCGAACCCGGTTTCTTCTCCGACTACTGCAAATACAAAATCTGAATGCGCCGCGGGGAGGCCTCCCAGTTTTACCTGACCCTGCCCAAGCCCCAATCCCCAGAAACGGCCATTCTGAAGAGCCATTCTGGATTTCATAAGCTGGTACCCTGAACCGCTGGGATCAGACAAGGGACTGAGCCAGGATCTTATTCGTTCCAGACGGTAGGGTTTGGCCAGAACCATGGGAACAGCCGAAATCATGATGGCGATTGTACCGACAGCGATATAGGACCAGCTGATTCCAGCCAGGAACAGGAGCAGGATTGCCAGAAGAAAAATATAAATAGCCGAAGAAAAATCATTCTGAAAATACACAAGACTGGTCATAAGCACTGACATGAGAAGAACAGGCAGGATGGAATTCAGAAAATCATCCATACTATCCTTCTTTTTATCCAGGATATGAGCCATATAGAGGACCAGGGCGACTCGGACCAGCTCACTGGGTTGAAATGAGTTCCCTCCAATCTCAATCCACCTGGTAGCTCCGCCGGAGGTGCTGCCTATACCGGGAACATAAGTCAAAACATTCAAAATGATTGTCATAATGACAAAGGGGATTGTCATTTTCCGGATCAAACTGAGGGGCATGCGGCTCAGGATAAAACTGACCAGTGCTCCCAACAGAATCCATATAATCTGACGATTGATGAAGTAGAACGGATTACCCGCAGCTACTCTGCCAAAATGGTAAGAAGCAGAGAACAAAGCACTCACTCCAGTCCCTGTTAAAAGGACCATAACGCCTACAAGGCCTGAGTCGCTCATTCTTATGATCATACGGTCCGCTTCATACCGTCTCATTTTATCCCCGGCCCCTTTATTGAATCTTCAGAGTGGACAATCCCAGGATGGCAAACATGCCTCCCAGTATCCAGAATCGAGCGACAACTTTGCTTTCAGCCCAACCGGACAGTTCAAAGTGATGATGAAGAGGGGCCATTTTAAAGACTCTTTTCCCTGTTTTTTTGAATGAATAGACCTGAATCATCACAGAGGCGGTTTCAATCACAAAAACACCGCCGATGATAACAAGGAGAATCTCTTTTTTTAAAATGAGTGCCAGGGTGGCCAGAAATCCCCCCATGGCAAGACTTCCCGTATCTCCCATCATGATCTCTGAAGGATGACAGTTGAACCATAGAAAACCAACACAGGCCCCTAAGAGGGCAAAACTGGAGACTGTCAGTTCACCGGATCCAGTGAGAAAGGGTATTTGAAGATAATCCGCAAAAACGGCATGACCCGTCAGATACGCTATGGCAGTAAAAGCAATGAGGGCGATAATCATCAAACCCGTTGCCAAACCGTCCAGACCGTCAGTCAGATTCACAGCATTAGAGAAACCCACAAGAAGAAAAACACCGAAAGGAATGTACAGAATCCCCAGATCCAGAACGGGATTTTTAAGGAAGGGAAGATACAGCAAGGTGGTATGATCGTTTTGACAAAAATACAGGATCAGCATGATCACCGTTGAAACAAGAAGCTGACCCCAGACTTTCAAACCTGAGCGCAGACCATCGGAACTCTTCCTTGAGATTTTGAGATAATCATCGAAGAAGCCGAGCAATCCAAATCCAATAAGGGACACCAGGACGACCCAGGTATAGTATTCACTCAAATCCTGCCAGAGTAGAATGGAAATGGTCACAGAGAAGACAATCAGAACCCCACCCATGGTCGGGGTTCCGGCCTTAGTCAGATGAGATTCGGGTCCGTCATTCCTGATCTCCTGCCCCAGCTTCAATTGTGTCAGTATCCGGATAACCCGGGGACCAAACAAGAAAGAAATGAGGAGAGCCGTGACTGCGGCATAGGCCGAGCGGAAGCTGATATATTTAAAGATATTAAAAAAAGAAAAATACTTAACAAGCGGATAAAATATCGCTTCAAACATGTCCCCTCCCGAACATACATAACATCCCCTCTGCACAGCAGAAAGTCTATTTTACAATTCAATGATTCCCGATACGATAAGAACATCCTCAGGAAATCTTCTTTTGCTGATCCTCCAACAAGGGAGCAGTCAGTCTTTCAAGCTCCATCCCCCGGGACCCTTTGAGTAGAACCAGGTCTCCCGGCTCTACAGCAGCAAGCAATGTCTTTTCCAGGCTGTGATAATCGTCGGTATGATACACATCCTTACCTGCAAGCTTGTATTCTCTGGCGGCGGCTTTCATTTCGGTCCCGAAGAAAAAAACCCTATCCACAGGACTGTCGGTTAACGTCCTGCCGATGGTTTTGTGAGAATCCTCACTTTCTTCACCCAATTCAAGCATATCGCCCAACACCAGAAGCCTGCGCCCCTGTGTCGGCATTCCCACCAGCATCCTGACAGCCGCCACGACAGAATCAGGATTGGCATTATAACAATCCTGGACAATATCGATACGGCCTCTCAGAATCTGACTCCGCCCGAAGACAGCATTCAGATTCTCTAGACCTATGCGGACCTGATCCCAGCTGGCGCCCAGAGACCTGGTAACCATAACGGCGGCCAGGGCATTATTCAGATTGTGGATTCCCGGAAGAACTAATTGAATGGTGCAGTCGGTAAACAGCAGTTTTTGTCCTTCCAGGCCCATATCCTGAACTTCTCTGAGCTCCGGCAGTGACCGGACTCCAAAGCGGTATAATTTACCCTGCATATTTTCTGCAAGGACATCGGCAAATTTTTCATTTTCAGAAATAAACGCATTGTTTGATTCTCCGAAAAAAGAGAATATCTTGCGCTTTTCTTCGGCAATTTTTCTTTTACTTCCCAGATATCCAATATGCGCACTTCCAATATTGGTGATCAGTGCAGTATCGGGCCGGGCAATATCCACCAGGACATCCATCTCGCCGATGTGATTGATTCCCATCTCCAAAACGGCAAAATCATATTCCCGATTCATCCTGAGAACCGTCAAGGGAAGACCAATTTCGGAATTCAAATTTCCATGATTCTTATAGGTCCGTCCCATCGTTTCCAGTATGGCGGCGATCATTTCTTTGGTTGTCGTCTTCCCGTTACTGCCAGTCACTCCAATGACCTTCACATCGGAAAAACGCATCCTGTGACTGGCTGCGAGCTCCTGCATCTGCTTCAATGTATCATCCACAGGAAAAAACAGGACCGGGTAGAGAGAGGACCAGCTCTGCAGGGTCTCTGTATGGGCCTCGGCCCAGGCCTGCTCCACCAGGACTGCCGAGCTGCCCGCGATCACAGCGGATTCGATATGGAGATGACCATCCGTCCTTTCACCCCTTAAGGGTACAAAGAGGGAACGGGGTCCGGCTTCTCTTGAATCAATACAGATCGTGGAAGGCTCAGCACAGCGGCTTCTCTCACCAACAAAAAAACCGCCCGAGAGATTCAGAAGTTTTGAAAAACTGAAAGGGGAATTCATTGCCCCTCCTTCTGAAGCAAAATAATATCCTCTGAATCGGCTACCTTCAGCTCTGAACTTTCTCTTGCAAGAACGCCGACCCGTGAGGGTGAGCTGTAAACAGCGACGGCTGCCAGAGCTCTCTTATTCTTTTCAATCAAATCGAGCTGTCTTTTCTGAAGGGTCACCAGATCATCCTGGAGCTGCTGATAGCGAAAGCTCTGCCAGACATTCAGACACAAAAGAACTGGAAAAAGCAAAAGGAAGATGAAAGTCAGAACTTTTTTAAACATCAGACTCCCTCCAGAAATCAGATATTCTTCTGGCAACACGAAGTTTGGAACTTCGGGAGGCAGGATTCACCTTGATCTCTTCCGGGGTGGGAACAAGAGGTTTGCGTGTAATGACATCAACAACCCTGGCTCCACCACAACTGCAGCGAGGCTGCTGGGGAGGACAGATACAATCCCGGTTTAAATCTTTAAAAAAATGTTTCACAATCCGGTCTTCCAGGGAATGGAAAGTAATGACTCCGATCAATCCGCCGGGATTAAGTGCCTTAACCGCATCCTGCAGGACAGAACGAAGACGGCCCAATTCATCATTTACAGCAATCCTGATGGCTTGAAACGATCGGGTTGCCGGATGGATTCGCCCATGCCGATAGGCAGGCGGAACGGAATGACTTATAATTTCCGCCAGCTGAAAGGCCGACTCAAGAGGGGTCAGGCTCCGCTCCCTGACAATGGCTCTGGCAATCCGTCTGGAGTACCGCTCCTCACCAAATTCGTAAATAAGATTGGCCAGGTCGTTCTCTTCGTACTCATTGACGATAATAGAGGCAGACAGGGGGTTTTCCGGATTCAGACGCATATCCAGAGGCTCGTCTTTGCGAAAGGTAAACCCTCTTCCGCTTTCCTCATAGTGAAACATGCTGATTCCCAGGTCTATCAGTATTCTGTCGGGCCGGGGCAATCCGAGATAATCCTTAAAATATTGATCAAAATATGTATTTTCAAAGCTAACCCTGTCACCATAGGATGCCAGGCGTTCTTTTGCTTTTTTCTGAATCTCTGGATCGGCATCTAATCCGACGACATTCAGATCGGGAAAACGGGAAAGAAACTCTAAAGAGTGCCCCCCCTCGCCCATGGTGCAGTCCACCAGGAGCTGCCCCGGCTTGTCAGGAGCCAGCAAGGAACAGACCTCTTCTTTCATGATTGAAAAATGTACAAATTTCTGTTCTTCCATTTACAGCCCCAGGTCTCCCATTCCGGAAAGATTATTCCAACCGTCTTTAACTGACTGGGAACAGGCTTCTTCGTACTCTTCGTACACCCGCTCATCCCAGATCTCAATATGATCGTCCATGCCGATGAGAGAACAATCCCTGTTCAGACCGACAGATTTCATCAGTGAAGGCAACAACTTGATTCTTCCGCTCTTGTCGAGGGCAATCTCTTCGGCAGGAGCAATAAGCCTCCGGTAGATCATTTGGTACTGATCATTAAAAAGGGACTGTTTCGCACTCAGACCTTCAACAAGACGTGTCCAGTGATCTACAGGAAAGAGCCAGAGGCAGCGGTCAACACTCTTGGTCAACACCAGAGAATCCAATGGAACCTGACTCCTCAACCTGGCAGGAAGCATCATTCTTCCTTTTTCATCAAGAGTTGTACTGAACTGTCCTCTAATTCCCTTAATTTCCACTTTATTCTACTTTTCCCCACTTTTTTCCACTTAATTCCATAATATGCATGGAAATTTGGATTGTCAACAGAGATTGAGAAAGCGAATTCCCTAATTATCAAATAGACAGAAGAATACCCTACGTATGTTAAGTATCCTGGGCAAAAAAATACCCCGGATCTAAATTCCGGGGTAAATTTCGGGTTTTCACCACTATAAAGAAAAACGCTGATATATTTATTCAGATCTTTTTTTTGGTGAATATCTATTCTTTATTATCAATAGTCTTTTCTGAAAACTCTGTAATCCAGGAAGGGAAAGATATTATCCTTTTTCTCCAGCCTTGTGAGCCATTCCGTCTTGATTGTATTCCTGGACAGAGAATCATAGATATAATTAAAATTGTGAATATGCTCCTTGATTCTCTTTCTTGCATAGGGAACCGTTGTCCCGGCCTTCATGATAAACGGCCAGTCTGAAGCCTGAGACAGAAGCACTTCACGGGCGGCCTGATTCAGAGTTCTTTCTTTCAATCCCTTTTCATCAGGAAATCTATTGACCAGTTCCTGCATGCGTTCTATCAGTTTATGAGTATGCCGGTAGATCCAGTCATTATTTCCATCCAGCCAGACCTGACCGTACCCCTTATCTCCCCAGCTTGAGAAAGCCGGCTTTGTAACCTGATTCCGGGGGTAGACCTTCAAATAATCCGAGGGAGTCACCAGGGCAATCTCATCGGATTTATCATGAATCTGACGGATAAGGGCTTCCAGAAACAGAGGACCCTCAAACCACCAGTGACCAAAAAGTTCGGCATCATAAGGGCAGGGAATGATGGGTGTTCTATCCATGTACTGACCCAGAACCTCACACTGCTTTATCCTGTTATCAAGAAAATGGGCTGCATGTTCCTCTGCTTTATACGCGGCAGCAACCGGATCATAGATAACCTTGTCATCCGTTTTATCAGTAATTGCATAGTACTTGAGCCCCGTATTAACCCTGTTCACACCACAGTTGATATAGGGAGCAATATAATCCAGAGGTCTGTCGAATCCCAGGTCCCGATAAAAATCACGATAGGCAGGGTCTCCAGGATAACCATCCGTAGCAGACCAGACAGCCCGGGAGGACGCCCTGTCCCGGGCAAAGGCGTGAACGCCATTAGGACAGCTGATAGGAGAGAAAAGGCCGTTGACGGGTCTATCTTCAGAGTATAGAAGTCCGTGGGCAGAAGACATAAAATACTGGATTCCATAGGGTTTGAGATATTCTTCCACACCGGGAAAATACCCGCATTCGGGCAGCCAGATACCCACGGGCTGGGTCGAAAAGATTCTGTCATGAGATTCTAAACCCGTCAGAATCTGAGCTCTGATCATTTCAGGATAATTCTGATAATGAGGAAGAAAGCTGTGAGTGGCACAGGTCGTGATAATTTCGAGGTATCCCCGTTCCTGAAAATACTTAAACTTTTTCAGGATATTGCGCTCATAAACACCCTCATATTCACTGAGATTCAGAGAATAGAGCTCATGATACATCCGGGCCATCTTGTTTTCACCGGGATTCCCTGTGGTATAATTCAGTTCTTTATAAGCGAGTTCAATCAACATGTTCAGGTGATTCACATAGCGTTGCTGCAAGAGAGGATCTTGAAGCATGTGAGTCAGTGTGGGTGACAATGAAATTGTCAATCTGAAGGGAATATTGTCTTCATCCAGGCGGGAAAACATTCGTAGTAAGGGTAGATAAGTTTCTGAAAGGGCTTCAAACAGCCAGGATTCTTCCAAAAAACGTTCATACTCCGGATGCCTGACAAAGGGCAGATGAGCATGTAGGACAAGTGATATCATGCCTTTTTTGTTTTTAAGCTGCTCAATCATTAAAATTTTCCTCATCCAGCAGGTCGTGTATTGGTATGATCCTCTGGGGTATTTCCTGATAACCAGAAACTCCATGAGCCTCACCGAACTCTGCCGAAAACCCTGACAGTCTGATCAATTCGTCACTATTGGATTTATCGTTTTCCCTTGGCGCCGTAACGTATTCCCGGGTTGTTTCGATAGAATTAGAGCGGGTAATCAAATAATCTTTTTCCTCTACCTGAGCCCTGATCTCGACACAGTAACAACTGTCTTCCGAGGGAAGATTAATATAACGGCGATAATCATTGAACTTGATGGGTATATCAAAATAATCCAGAATATTCTCTGAGGAATATTCTTTCGAGTTCAGTTCCACTACGCGGAGAATCAATCCCTGAAATCCCGGGGAATTACTTATTTCATCCACTTTTTTGTCTTCCAGATCCCAGAAACAGAAAACCCAGGAAGGATCTCTCAACAGAAGTGTGGCACTGGTTCCGTTATACCTGAGAGGGAGTTCCAGATCATCATCCTGGCCCAGATCAAGCTCTTCGTCTCGTGAGACGGAAAATTTGCGGGCTTCCATCTGGATAGCCAGATTATTCAGTTCTTCTCTTTCATCTTTGTCTTCTTCAAATGCTTCCATTAGCAAGCTGACAAGGACTTCCTTATCAACCCCTGAAGTAACATGAAAGTTACCCCGAGTCAAAATTTCAAGAAGTTGTTCGTATGATAAAGAATAAAGACGCTCTTCTGTCATTTATAACCAATCCGTTTTAATGATTTTTCATCGTAGGAAAAATAAAAGGATCATGTCAAGTGGCACGACTTCCGGTCAAGCCTGCCGAATCGATCCGATTTTGCTCTAAACATCGCCAGAACTGTTTACAAAAATCTTCCTTTCAAGTCAATATGATAGTATGAGAAATGTAATCATTCACGGCCATTTTTACCAGCCTCCCAGGGAAAATCCATGGACAGGTATTCTTGAAGATCAAAAAGGATCTGCCCCCTACCCCAACTGGAACTCAAGGATATGCAGCGAATCCTATGAGGCAAATGCATTTTCTCCCCTACTTAACACACAAGGCCGCATTGAAAACTTTTACAACAACTACAAGTATATCTCCTACAATATTGGCCCGACTCTCCTGAACTGGCTTAAGGAAGAGTCTCGCCATGTCTATGACAAGATTATAGAAGGCGATAAATTCAGCCAGCATGAATTGGGTTACGGGAATGCACTGGCACAAGTTTACAATCACATGATTCTCCCCCTTGCCGGTGAGGATGACCGCAAATCACAAATATTATGGGGTCTGGAAAATTTCAAGGCACATTACAATAGAGATTCCTCAGGCATGTGGCTCTCGGAAGCGGCCATTAATGGTGAAACCGCAGAAGAACTAGTCCGATCAGGTGTGAAATATACCATCTTGTCTCCCTGGCAGGCAAGACGCTTCCGCTTTGAAGAATCCGGGTGGGAAGAGGCAGAGGGAGATTCTCCTCAGCTTTGGCAGCAGCCCTGGAATTTAAGCTGTCCCTCAGGAGATTTAACAATCTTTTTCTACCACCCCCAGTTCTCTTCAGAAATTTCCTTCAACCATCTCCTGAGGGATGCAGATTACTTCTACAACCGGGTTACAAAGGAGTTGGATACATCTAAATCCCAGATGCTTCCTATCGCCACAGACGGAGAAATTTACGGGCATCATGAGCACCTGGGCAATATGGGACTCTCTGCCTTTCTGAGTAAGATTCAATCATCCCCTGACTGCCGGGTAGTCAATTTTTCATGGGTTCATGCCAACATAAAACCTGCAGGACAAGTAGAGCTCAAAGAGGGCGAAGATGGCAGAGGCAGTTCCTGGAGCTGCTCTCATGGCGTGTCCCGATGGTACAAAGACTGTGGTTGCTCAACCGGAGGTAAGGCTGGATGGAATCAGACCTGGAGAACCCCTGTCAGAGAGGCTCTGGATGATCTTGTACTGTCAACAGACAAGATATACAAAGCAACCATGACAAGACTGTCAGAAGTCCCTCCAGAGGAAATTAGAGACAATTACATACAGAAACTCAGCGGTAAAATCACTGCAGATGCGTTTTTTAAGACTTACTGCCCCGTAAAAAACTCGGAGTCAGACAAACAGCAGTTCTTCAGACTCCTGGAAGGGCAGAGATTCAAGATGCTCATGTTTACCTCCTGCGGATGGTTTTTTGCAGACCTTTCGGGGGTGGAACCTCTTCAAAACCTGATGTACGCTGCCCGCCTTATGGATCTGTATTCCCCCTTTTATTCCAACCATCCCGAAGGGGCATTCCTTGAAAAACTATCCCTGGCCCATAGCAACATTCCTGAGAAAGGGAATGGCGCCGTACTGTACACCATGTCTAAATACAGCCGGAAGAACGAGATAAACCAGGCAGCTCTATCCTATATTATCAGGGATTATTACTGCATATCAGACAGTCCTCCCGGATTTCTGAAGGGTAATATAATCCCCGGGAAACCTTATGATAAAAAACAGTATAAATCTGGGATTCTGAAACTCAACCATCCCCTGACAGGTGAAAAGAATATCATTCCTTTTCTTCTGGAAGGAAATGACAGGCTTTTTTCATCCATCATTCTCTATCCCGAAGATCAGAAACTCAAATATACTCCCGAGGATATCAGCCGCAGAGATAAAGAACTTCTGATGAAACAATTATGCCTGATGGAACTTGGTAATGATTTGACCATCAGCAGAAAGTACAGCGGGATCATCAATCAGCTGGATGAATGGATGAAGCTCAGACTGCCGGAAGGTGAAAACCTGAAAAACTCAGTCAGGGCTCTCCTCCATTATGCATTCAGAGAGGTCACATTCTTAATGGAAAGCGGTAACTCTGAGGGCTGGAACTGTTTCCTGGATCTTCAGAAGAAAAACAAATCATGGAAAATACCCCTTCCTGAAGACTTGAATCACTGGTTAAACCGTATCATCAATAAAGAACTTCTGGACTCGGACAAGATACTGAATGCCTTGAAAACTGACAGCAATAACATTCTCAGGAAAGTGATAATCCTCCTTCAAGTCCAGCAGGACAGCAACTCCACATCCCTGAGTTCATCCCTATCTGGAAGAATTTTCGACCTTATCACCAATAGCATTGAAGGGCAGATCCTATTGGAGAAGGCTGAGGTAAAGATAAAAATGAAGTTTTTGGAACTCCTGAATATTTCTCCGGAAATTCAGTTTTCTTCACCTGAAGGTTTCTGAAGTACCATCATCATGACATCACCCCACCCCAGGGGTTTCACCAGTTTATCAGCTATATTTTTTAATAAACCTGGGGCATAACCGACTCCCAGACCTCCCCAGGTTTTAGTTCTGAGAATACTGAATCCCTGAGCCCGGGCACTGAGTTTTAGTGTTTTTCTGGAAAAGAGATAAAGATGGTCGGCAATGACAGACCTCCATTTATGAGCAAAGATCAGAGCCTGAAACCCGGAACTATTGGGTGTTATACAGTAAAAGATTCCCCCAGGTTTCAGAATACGATAGATTTCCTGCAAAAACAGGTCGGGTCTGTTCAGGTGTTCAATAACATGAGAGGCATGTACAAAACGAAAATGATTATCCACAAAACCTGCTTCCTCAAGAGTCCCGGGGAATATATCAATGTTATAGTGGCTGTTGCCGTAGGCGGCCGCCTCACGGCACACCTCGACCCCTTGAGCCTTCCATCCTGAATCGTTCAGCCAGGCCCCCAGACGACCCGTGGCACAACCGATATCCAGAAATGTTTTCTCCTCTGATGAAAGGACATCCCATTCAGAGAATCCCACGTCTTTTAAACCTAAAAGCATGAGTTTTAAAAAACCCTCTTCATTCCGGGTTTCATAATCAAAATATTCTGAATCATAGCGTTGAAGTATATCCTCCTGCTGGGGCTGAGGATTCTGTAAAATCAGGGAACAGGACCGGCAGATCTGCCAGACACCCTGATCTGCCTGCCAATGGATTTTAAAAGAGCTGCCGCCGCAGGAGGGGCAGTCAATCAGAAGACTGGTCTCCCGGCTGTCCGGTATTTTTGAAAATGTCTTCTGACTCATCGGACAACCTCCAGAGAATAGGCCCTACTCAATTCATTGCCCTGGACATCACTGAGAAAGATTTCCAATTTGGCCTGACCGGAGGTCAGAGTAATGCCACCCAGGTATAAATATCCTGGTTTCAAAAAAACAGATGAAACCTCTACTCCATCATCAAATGCCAGCTCATTGTCTTTTTGGTTCACCGAATCCAGAGCTCGTTCCAGTTGAAGAGTGCCCAGATTATAGAGGGTGAATCCAAAAGGAGACTTAGTCTTTCCGCCCTTGTTATTATCCAGGCCTTTTACATACACATCGTAGTGTCCCACAGGAAGGATCAAATCATTATTCAGTTCATATTCATTTTCACTGTCAGCAAGAAGTATGGATTCAATGACTGGTGGATTGGAATCTTTTATAAGCGGGAGCAGTATCAGTGGATTGACCAGCTGATTCTGCAGGGCATCTCTGATGTAGAAATGACAAATCCCCGGATACTTACCCCCCCCGGGAGACTTAAGATACTCCCCGGCAGATAATCTGTTTCGATCGGCTCGAGTCTCTTTAGAGCTGATATGAGTATAGATAGACTGGAATCCATTCTCATGCTCCAAAACCAGCATGGAGCCGTCCATAGAGGGAAGTGGCGAGTAGTCTTCAGGAGAAAAACGAAAAATTGTCTCACCATAATCAAAGGGTCTCATCGAGTCATAACCTCTGAAAATGAGACCGGGAAAGACCTCTCCGTTATATTCCTCTAAAAAACTGGATTCCAGAAAATCGGCCTGAACAGGCCATTGGAGAGAATACAAATGAATGGAGGCTGACAGCAGAACAAACAGAAGAAGTGCCTTTTTCATTAAGATTCCAACCTTTTTATAACAAGAAGTCTTTCATCCATGGACAGATAGATATCCCTTCCGGTTCTGTAAAAAAACTCCGGATATTCGTCAAAACGGTTTTTCATGATGACCGAGCCATCCATGGCATACACGGCCAGTTGATATGATTTTTCACTGAAATTAGAGGGGATTAGACGGCTGAGAACATATATAAGACCCGACTCTTCATCGCTGTCCTGAGTCATAAGAGTTCCGTCCAGAGGCAGAGTCCGTCCCATCCCGACACCTCGGAACTGAAGAAGTGAATCATCCTGTTCAACCCAGAGGGTGAAAGCTGATTCAGAATAATACAGCTTAACAGGTCTTGGGTAGCGGCTATCCAGTAGTTGTTCATGAATGAGTTCAGGAGGACCATTTTCTTTCAGAAGATACTGCCTGATATACTGTTTATTCAAACCTGAGACAACGGCCAGTCTGCTGCAGTCCAGTGAGAGGGCCAACCCATAGACTACATTATCTTCTTCAAGATCTGCCGGTAACAGCTCAGTCATCTCCCCTTGCCTTGAAAACAAGCGGACTCTCCCATCAACAGATCCAAAGACAGTGCAACTCCGACCGGCATCAATAGCTGTTATGGGCGAGGTCCCTCTCCAACGCCATAAACTGACACCAGAGGGATCAAATTCTTCCAAAATGGCAGAGCTGAAGTCGGCAGAGTAGAAATGATCAGACAGAATAAGAGGATATTCCTTAAAGGGGATTCTCACTCTGGTTTCATCTTTCAGGTTTTCCAGAATAAATGAGTTATCAGATTTAAAAATAAAAAAAGAACCTGAAACTGCCGCCTCTTCCTCTCCCTTTAGAAGATAAACATTTCCGCCATGGGGAAGAAGGACCCCCTGAAACCGGCCCTGGTTTATCGATATCACCTCTTCCAATGAATCGGGAGATTGATCCAGTCTACTAAAATCATGCAGCTCAGTGGCGGCCCAGAAGATCTCGGAACTCCCAGCCATGGGAAACATGAGGTAGTAAAAGATAAAAAAGAGAATAATCATGGGGAGAAAAAGGGTTTTATTCATACTCTCACTTAAAACGATTGATTTGAAAAATATATTATACTATGAATAAAGTCTGGTCAAACTGACTGTGTTGAAAACTGCATTTCGAGGACGCCTATGGATATCGAAGATTTGATGGAAAAAGCAAAAATTGCCGCCGGAAACTCCTACTCACCCTATTCACATTTCAAGGTCGGGGCAGCACTCCTATGTAAAAATGGAGATATTGTCTGTGGTGCAAATATAGAAAACCGGTCCTTCGGCTTAACAGTCTGTGCCGAAAGAAGTGCCATATCCATTGCCATCTCCCGGGGAATTCATGATTTTGAAGCCATCGCCGTCTGCTGCCCGAATGCAGATTATCCCCTCTCCCCCGGCGGTGCCTGGCGGCTG